>NZ_CP048741.1:2255643-2268471 GCF_018336475.1 Romboutsia sp. 13368 | reverse complement strand
ATAAAAGAAATTYATACTTATGAAAGTGTAATAGATACTAGTAGGAAAGAAAATATTTTAGATATATTAGATAATGAAAATTTAGATTATATAACTTTTGCAAGTTCTTCAAGTGTAAGAAACTTTGTAGAAATTATAGGACAAGAGAATTTAGAAAAAATAAATAATTGTAAAATAATATCTATAGGACCTATAACTTCAGCTACTGCAAGAGAGTTAAATATAGAAATTTATAAAGAAGCAGAAAAATCAACTATAGATAAGATAGTAGAAGCAATTATTTTAGATTAGCTGATTTACTTTTGGAGGAGTATTATGTTAAGAAGACCTAGAAGATTAAGAGTTAATAAAGCTATAAGAAATTTAGTTAGAGAAACTAAGTTAAATGTAGAAGATTTAATTTATCCTTTATTTATAGTAGAGGGTGAAAATATAAAAAGTGAAATATCATCTTTACCAGATGTATATCATTTTTCAGTTGATATGCTAGAAGATGAGATAAAAGAAATAAGAGAATTAGGAATTGAGCATGTATTATTATTTGGTATACCTCATGAGCATGGAAAAGATATTTGTGGTAGTGAATCATACAATTATAATGGAATAATTCAAAGAGCTATAAGAAAAATAAAAGAAATAGAGCCTAATATGAATGTTATTACAGATGTATGTATGTGTGAATACACTAGTCATGGACATTGTGGGATTCTAACTGAGGATGGTTATGTAGATAATGATAAAACATTAGAATATTTAGGTAATATAGCAGTAAGTCATGCAAAAGCAGGTGCTGATATGATTGCTCCATCAGATATGATGGATGGAAGAATAAAATCTATAAGAGAGGCTTTAGATAAAGCTGGATTTGTACATATACCAATAATGTCCTATAGTGTAAAATATGCATCTACATTCTATGGTCCATTTAGGGAAGCTGCAAACTCAGCTCCAGCATTTGGTGATAGAAAAACATATCAAATGGATCCAGCTAATACTAATGAAGCTTTAGTGGAAGCTGAACTTGATGTATTAGAAGGGGCAGATATATTAATGGTAAAGCCAGCATTATCATACTTAGATGTAATAAGAAGAGTAAAGGATAATTATAATTTACCTTTAGCCGCTTATAATGTTAGTGGTGAATATGCTATGCTTAAATCAGCAGTTAAAAATGGTATATTAAGTGAGGATGCTATATATGAATCTGTTATGTCTATAAAAAGAGCAGGAGCAGATATAATAATAACTTATTTTGCTAAAGATTTAGCTAAAATAATAAAAGATAATAAATAATTTTGATTTTATAATGTGGTGTCGTATAGTATTTAATAAATTTATACTATATGCCATCATATTTTAATATAAGGGGGAAGGAGTATTTTGATATGTTATACCCTATAAATTTAGAATTAAAAAATATAAATATAACTGTTGTTGGAGGAGGTGAAGTAGCATATAGAAAATGTAAAAACTTTTTAGATTTTGGTAAAAGTGTAAGAGTTGTTTCACCTAGGTTTATTGATGAATTTGAATTAATTAAAAATGATATAGAGCTGATTTATGATGAATATAAAGAAGAATATATAAAAGATAGCTTTATTGTAGTAGCAGGAACAAATAATAAAGCAATAAATAAAAATATAGGTATATATTGTAGGGAGTGTGGTAAACTAGTTAATGTGGTAGATGATATAGAACTATCAAATTATACAGTACCATCATATGTAAAAAGAGGAGATTTACTTATTAGTATATCAACTGGTGGAAAAAGTCCATCTCTATCATCTAAAATAAAAAAAGAATTAGAGGAAAAATATGATGATAGCTATGAAGAATATATAAACATCTTAGGCGAAATAAGAAAAGAAGTTATAAAAAAATATAAAAATATTTCAGAACGAAAAAAGGTACTAAATAGCTTGATAAATCTAAGTTTAGAAGAACTTATAATTATTAAAAATAACTTATAATAAGTAAAAAAATAAAAAACTTTGTAAAAAAGTGTTGACGATATGATTATGAGATGGTATAGTTATACTTGTCCTTAAGGAAAGGGCAAAAWAAAATAAAAAACTTTAAAAAATTAAGTTGACAAAGAAAAACAACTTTGGTAAACTTAAGAAAGTAAAGTGAAATGAACTTTGAAAATTAAACAGTAGGTTAATTTATAGAATTACAACTAACAAACCAAGCCAGATATTCAGATAATGATTAGTCTGAGCAGGTAACAACTTTTATTTGAGCAACGGATTTATCTGAAGCGGTAGCGAAGATATATCGTTGGCGATATAAATTCGAAGAATTTATTTTGAGAGTTTGATCCTGGCTCAGGATGAACGCTGGCGGCGTGCCTAACACATGCAAGTCGAGCGATTTACTTCGGAGAAGAGCGGCGGACGGGTGAGTAACGCGTGGGTAACCTGCCCTGTACACACGGATAACATACCGAAAGGTATGCTAATACGAGATAATATGCTTTTATCGCATGGTAGAAGTATCAAAGCTTTTGCGGTACAGGATGGACCCGCGTCTGATTAGCTAGTTGGTGAGGTAACGGCTCACCAAGGCGACGATCAGTAGCCGACCTGAGAGGGTGATCGGCCACATTGGAACTGAGACACGGTCCAAACTCCTACGGGAGGCAGCAGTGGGGAATATTGCACAATGGGCGAAAGCCTGATGCAGCAACGCCGCGTGAGCGATGAAGGCCTTCGGGTCGTAAAGCTCTGTCCTCAAGGAAGATAATGACGGTACTTGAGGAGGAAGCCCCGGCTAACTACGTGCCAGCAGCCGCGGTAATACGTAGGGGGCTAGCGTTAGATGGAATTACTGGGCGTAAAGGGTGCGTAGGTGGTTTCTTAAGTCAGAGGTGAAAGGCTACGGCTCAACCGTAGTAAGCCTTTGAAACTGGGAAACTTGAGTGCAGGAGAGGAGAGTGGAATTCCTAGTGTAGCGGTGAAATGCGTAGATATTAGGAGGAACACCAGTTGCGAAGGCGGCTCTCTGGACTGTAACTGACACTGAGGCACGAAAGCGTGGGGAGCAAACAGGATTAGATACCCTGGTAGTCCACGCCGTAAACGATGAGTACTAGCTGTCGGAGGTTACCCCCTTCGGTGGCGCAGCTAACGCATTAAGTACTCCGCCTGGGAAGTACGCTCGCAAGAGTGAAACTCAAAGGAATTGACGGGGACCCGCACAAGTAGCGGAGCATGTGGTTTAATTCGAAGCAACGCGAAGAACCTTACCTAAGCTTGACATCCTTTTGACCTCTCCCTAATCGGAGATTTCCCTTCGGGGACAGAAGTGACAGGTGGTGCATGGTTGTCGTCAGCTCGTGTCGTGAGATGTTGGGTTAAGTCCCGCAACGAGCGCAACCCTTGCCTTTAGTTGCCAGCATTAAGTTGGGCACTCTAGAGGGACTGCCAGGGATAACCTGGAGGAAGGTGGGGATGACGTCAAATCATCATGCCCCTTATGCTTAGGGCTACACACGTGCTACAATGGGTGGTACAAAGAGAAGCAATACCGCGAGGTGGAGCTAATCCCTTAAAGCCATTCTCAGTTCGGATTGTAGGCTGAAACTCGCCTACATGAAGCTGGAGTTACTAGTAATCGCAGATCAGAATGCTGCGGTGAATGCGTTCCCGGGTCTTGTACACACCGCCCGTCACACCACGGAAGTTGGGGGCGCCCGAAGCCGGATTGCTAACCTTTTGGAAGCGTCCGTCGAAGGTGAAATCAATAACTGGGGTGAAGTCGTAACAAGGTAGCCGTATCGGAAGGTGCGGCTGGATCACCTCCTTTCTAAGGAGAATTGCCTACTGTTTAATTTTGAGGGTTCATTCCTCAATTAGTACTTTGAAAACTGCATAACATTTAGTGATATGACATCATTTTAAACATATATAGACAGATAAGTCTTAAAAATCAACTTTAATAACTGGTCAAGTTATTAAGGGTGCAGGGCGGATGCCTTGGCACTAGGAGCCGATGAAGGACGTGATAAGCTGCGATAAGCTTCGGGGAGTTGCACGTAAACTTTGATCCGAAGATTTCCGAATGAGGAAACTCACTTAGAGTAATGTCTAAGTATCGTTAAGTGAATACATAGCTTAGCGAGGGGAACCCGGGGAACTGAAACATCTAAGTACCTGGAGGAAGAGAAAGAAAATTCGATTCCGTAAGTAGCGGCGAGCGAAAGCGGAACAGGCCAAACCAATAAAGCTTGCTTTGTTGGGGTTGCGGACACGTCATAAACAAAGAGGTATCGTAAGTGAAGAGAGTTGGAAAGCTCCGCTATAAAGTGTAATAGCCACGTAGCTGAAACGAGAAGACTTTAGATGTGATCCAGAGTACCACGGGACACGTGAAACCCTGTGGGAAGCAGGAGGGACCATCCTCCAAGCCTAAATACTACCTAGTGACCGATAGCGCATAGTACCGTGAGGGAAAGGTGAAAAGAACCCCGGGAGGGGAGTGAAATAGAACCTGAAACCCTGTACTTACAAGCTGTGGGAGCACATTACTTGTGTGACCGCGTACTTTTTGTAGAACGGGCCAACGAGTTACGATATGCAGCAAGGTTAAGCACTTAAGGTGTGGAGCCGTAGCGAAAGCGAGTCTTAAATGGGCGACTAAGTTGCATGTCGTAGACCCGAAACCGGGCGACCTATCCATGAGCAGGTTGAAGCGAAAGTAAAATTTCGTGGAGGACCGAACCCACGAGCGTTGAAAAGCTCGGGGATGACTTGTGGATAGCGGTGAAATTCCAATCGAGCCCGGAGATAGCTGGTTCTCCCCGAAATAGCTTTAGGGCTAGCCTCAAGGTTGAGAGAAGCGGAGGTAGAGCACTGAATGTCCTAGGGGGTATTGCACTTACCGAAGACTATCAAACTCCGAATGCCGTATTCTTATACTTGGGAGTCAGACTGTGGGTGATAAGATTCATAGTCAAAAGGGCAACAGCCCAGATCGTCAGCTAAGGTCCCTAAATGTACGTTAAGTGGTAAAGGATGTGGGATTGCACAGACAACCAGGATGTTGGCTTAGAAGCAGCCACTCATTTAAAGAGTGCGTAATAGCTCACTGGTCGAGTGATCCTGCGCCGAAAATTTCCGGGGCTAAAACGTACTACCGAAGCTACGGCATCATTTATGATGGGTAGGGGAGCTTCGTATGCAGGCTGAAGCATGACCGTAAGGACATGTGGACAGTATACGAGTGAGAATGTTGGCATGAGTAGCGAGACGTGGGTGAGAATCCCACGGGCCGTAAACCCAAGGTTTCCAGGGGAAGGTTCGTCCGCCCTGGGTTAGTCGGGACCTAAGCCGAGGCCGAAAGGCGTAGGTGATGGACAACAGGTTGATATTCCTGTACCGCCAATAAGCGTTTGAGAGATGGAGTGACACAGTAGGATAAGCTAACCACACTGTTGGTTATTGTGTGGCTAAGTATTGAGGCAGTCTAGATAGGCAAATCCGTCTAGATAATGCTAGGATACGATGGGTAAGCCCTTCGGGGCGAAGTAGCTGATTTCACACTGTCAAGAAAAGCTTCTATCGAGTTTAAAGGCGCCCGTACCGTAAACCGACACAGGTGGGTGAGGAGAGTATCCTAAGGCCAGCGAGAGAACTATTGTTAAGGAACTCGGCAAAATGACCCCGTAACTTAGGGAGAAGGGGTGCCTGTCTATGACAGGCCGCAGAGAATAGGCCCAAGCGACTGTTTACCAAAAACACAGGTTTCTGCTAAGTCGCAAGACGATGTATAGGAGCTGACGCCTGCCCGGTGCTGGAAGGTTAAGGGGATCTGTTAGAGCAATCGAAGCAGTGAACTTAAGCCCCAGTAAACGGCGGCCGTAACTATAACGGTCCTAAGGTAGCGAAATTCCTTGTCGGGTAAGTTCCGACCCGCACGAAAGGCGTAACGATTTGGGCACTGTCTCAACAACAGACTGGGTGAAATTGTAATACCGGTGAAGATGNNNNTAAAATAATGATGGAAAATTAAATGATATGCAGTTTTCAGAGTATTAACTCTAAAAATAAAGATTATGTGGTTATTATAGCAAAGAGGATACACCTGTTCCCATACCGAACACAGAAGTTAAGCTCTTTAGCGCTAATGGTACTTGGTGGGCGACCGCCTGGGAGAGTAAGACGTAGCCACGTAATCTTTTTTATTTATTTAAATTTAGAAATTACTGAACTTATTTAAAAGCTCATTATATATATTATAAGAACAATTATGTATGAGTAATAATAGATGAATGTTTAAATAATTATTGGTATAAGAGAAAATAATTTTTAAAATAATGTATATAACTATGGAGATTGGGGATAATTATAATGTAAAACTTAATAACAATGGATTAGATATTTCTTATTATTATAATCCGTCAATAACAACTATTAGGCAGCCAGTAGAAGAGATGGCAAAAGAAACGACAAGAATATTATTCGATTTAATAAATAAAAAAAGTAAGAATCAACATAAAGTTTTTGAAGGAGAGCTTCTTATAAGGCAGTCAAGTTCTAAAATAAATAATTAAAGATAATAACGATTTGAATTTATGAAGATGTTAAGGGGAAGAGTTTTATGGATAGTTTATTCAGATATGATAATAAGTTTTGGGGAATAATAGATAAAATTACAGATATAGTACTTTTGAATTTTTTATTTATAGTGACATGTATACCTATAGTTACTATAGGAGCATCACTAAGTGCAATGTATTCCGTAGCTTTAAAAAAAATAAAAAATGAAGATATATATGTAGCTAAAGAGTTTATAAAAAGTTTTAGAGAAAGTTTTAAAGTAAGTACTATAGTGTGGATATTAATGATAATAGTTGGATGTGTTTTATTATTAGATTTTCATATTTCTAATTTAGTAGCCAATAAAGCTTTAAGTATAATATTAAAATTTATATTAACTTTAGTGGGCGTAGTTTATTTATTTAGCTTAACATATATATTTCCTATTATATCTAAGTTTGATAATACTATAAAAAATACTTTCATTAACTCAATACTTATGTCTATACAAAGTCTTCCTTATACTATAATAATGTTAATTATGAATATCCTAGGGATAATACTTATATTTTCATTAGAAAATCATTTTGGAAATGTATTATTCTTTTACATAATAATCGGGTTTGGAATTGTTTCATACGTTAATTCTATATTTTTAAATAAAATATTTGATAAATATACAAGATAATAGAAGTTAAATTAGAATAAAATTTAATAATATTAATAAAAAGGCATGTAAATCTACATGTCTTTTTTATATTTTTGAACATTAAATATGTATATATTTATTTTTATAAGGTATAAAATATAGAAAATAAATAATATCTTTTATATGTTAATAATAATCTTTATAATGTGGATAAAAAATCATATTATAAGTAAAAATCAAGTATATAGATTGTAGATAATGTGGATATAAAGAAAATTGACTGTTAATAACTTAATATAATAAAGTTATAATAAAAAAATGCTAAAAAAAATAATAAAAAAAGTGTTGACCATATAATTATTAGATGATATAGTAATACTTGTCCTTAAGGAAAGGGCAAAAGAAAATAAAAAACTTTAAAAAATTAAGTTGACAAAGAAAAACAACTTTGGTAAACTTAAGAAAGTAAAGTGAAATGAACTTTGAAAATTAAACAGTAGGTTAATTTATAGAATTACAACTAACAAACCAAGCCAGATATTCAGATAATGATTAGTCTGAGCAGGTAGTCAATCGAAGAATTTATTTTGAGAGTTTGATCCTGGCTCAGGATGAACGCTGGCGGCGTGCCTAACACATGCAAGTCGAGCGATTCTCTTCGGAGAAGAGCGGCGGACGGGTGAGTAACGCGTGGGTAACCTGCCCTGTACACACGGATAACATACCGAAAGGTATGCTAATACGAGATAATATGCTTTTATCGCATGGTAGAAGTATCAAAGCTTTTGCGGTACAGGATGGACCCGCGTCTGATTAGCTAGTTGGTGAGGTAACGGCTCACCAAGGCGACGATCAGTAGCCGACCTGAGAGGGTGATCGGCCACATTGGAACTGAGACACGGTCCAAACTCCTACGGGAGGCAGCAGTGGGGAATATTGCACAATGGGCGAAAGCCTGATGCAGCAACGCCGCGTGAGCGATGAAGGCCTTCGGGTCGTAAAGCTCTGTCCTCAAGGAAGATAATGACGGTACTTGAGGAGGAAGCCCCGGCTAACTACGTGCCAGCAGCCGCGGTAATACGTAGGGGGCTAGCGTTATCCGGAATTACTGGGCGTAAAGGGTGCGTAGGTGGTTTCTTAAGTCAGAGGTGAAAGGCTACGGCTCAACCGTAGTAAGCCTTTGAAACTGGGAAACTTGAGTGCAGGAGAGGAGAGTGGAATTCCTAGTGTAGCGGTGAAATGCGTAGATATTAGGAGGAACACCAGTTGCGAAGGCGGCTCTCTGGACTGTAACTGACACTGAGGCACGAAAGCGTGGGGAGCAAACAGGATTAGATACCCTGGTAGTCCACGCCGTAAACGATGAGTACTAGCTGTCGGAGGTTACCCCCTTCGGTGGCGCAGCTAACGCATTAAGTACTCCGCCTGGGAAGTACGCTCGCAAGAGTGAAACTCAAAGGAATTGACGGGGACCCGCACAAGTAGCGGAGCATGTGGTTTAATTCGAAGCAACGCGAAGAACCTTACCTAAGCTTGACATCCTTTTGACCTCTCCCTAATCGGAGATTTCCCTTCGGGGACAGAAGTGACAGGTGGTGCATGGTTGTCGTCAGCTCGTGTCGTGAGATGTTGGGTTAAGTCCCGCAACGAGCGCAACCCCTGTCGTTAGTTGCCAGCATTCAGTTGGGGACTCTAACGAGACTGCCAGTGACAAACTGGAGGAAGGTGGGGATGACGTCAAATCATCATGCCCCTTATGCTTAGGGCTACACACGTGCTACAATGGGTGGTACAGAGGGCAGCCAAGTCGTGAGGCGGAGCTAATCCCTTAAAGCCATTCTCAGTTCGGATTGTAGGCTGAAACTCGCCTACATGAAGCTGGAGTTACTAGTAATCGCAGATCAGAATGCTGCGGTGAATGCGTTCCCGGGTCTTGTACACACCGCCCGTCACACCACGGAAGTTGGGGGCGCCCGAAGCCGGATTGCTAACCTTTTGGAAGCGTCCGTCGAAGGTGAAATCAATAACTGGGGTGAAGTCGTAACAAGGTAGCCGTATCGGAAGGTGCGGCTGGATCACCTCCTTTCTAAGGAGAATTGCCTACTGTTTAATTTTGAGAGTTCTTTTTAAMAAACTNGATCCTCCTCATCTCCACCATTAGTACTTTAAGCAACGGATATGACTGAAGCGAAAGCGAAGGAATATCGTTGGCGACGTACTTTAGTACTTTGAAAACTGCATAACATTTAGTGATATGACATCATTTTAAACATATATGACAAGAAAAGTCTTAAAAATTACAATTCTTTTAATAACTGGTCAAGTTATTAAGGGTGCAGGGCGGATGCCTTGGCACTAGGAGCCGATGAAGGACGTGATAAGCTGCGATAAGCTTCGGGGAGTTGCACGTAAACTTTGATCCGAAGATTTCCGAATGAGGAAACTCACTTAGAGTAATGTCTAAGTATCGTTAAGTGAATACATAGCTTAGCGAGGGGAACCCGGGGAACTGAAACATCTAAGTACCCGGAGGAAGAGAAAGAAATTCGATTCCGTAAGTAGCGGCGAGCGAACGCGGAACAGGCCAAACCAATGAAGTTTACTTCGTTGGGGTTGCGGACATACGACATGGAAAGATATCATAGATGAAGAGAGTTGGAAAGCTCCGCTATAAAGTGTAATAGCCACGTAGTCAAAATGAGAAAAATACTAGTATGATCCAGAGTACCACGGGACACGTGAAACCCTGTGGGAAGCAGGAGGGACCATCCTCCAAGCCTAAATACTACCTAGTGACCGATAGCGTATAGTACCGTGAGGGAAAGGTGAAAAGAACCCCGGGAGGGGAGTGAAAGAGAACCTGAAACCCTGCACTTACAAGCTGTGGGAGCACATTACTTGTGTGACCGCGTACTTTTTGTAGAACGGGCCAACGAGTTACGATATGCAGCAAGGTTAAGCACTTAAGGTGTGGAGCCGTAGCGAAAGCGAGTCTTAAATGGGCGACTAAGTTGCATGTCGTAGACCCGAAACCGGGCGACCTATCCATGAGCAGGTTGAAGCGAAAGTAAAATTTCGTGGAGGACCGAACCCACGAGCGTTGAAAAGCTCGGGGATGACTTGTGGATAGCGGTGAAATTCCAATCGAGCCCGGAGATAGCTGGTTCTCCCCGAAATAGCTTTAGGGCTAGCCTCAAGGTTGAGAGAAGCGGAGGTAGAGCACTGAATGTCCTAGGGGGTATTGCACTTACCGAAGACTATCAAACTCCGAATGCCGTATTCTTATACTTGGGAGTCAGACTGTGGGTGATAAGATTCATAGTCAAAAGGGCAACAGCCCAGATCGTCAGCTAAGGTCCCTAAATGTACGTTAAGTGGTAAAGGATGTGGGATTGCACAGACAACCAGGATGTTGGCTTAGAAGCAGCCACTCATTTAAAGAGTGCGTAATAGCTCACTGGTCGAGTGATCCTGCGCCGAAAATTTCCGGGGCTAAAACGTACTACCGAAGCTACGGCATCATTTATGATGGGTAGGGGAGCTTCGTATGCAGGCTGAAGCATGACCGTAAGGACATGTGGACAGTATACGAGTGAGAATGTTGGCATGAGTAGCGAGACGTGGGTGAGAATCCCACAGGCCGTAAACCCAAGGTTTCCAGGGGAAGGTTCGTCCGCCCTGGGTTAGTCAGGACCTAAGCCGAGGCCGAAAGGCGTAGGTGATGGACAACAGGTTGATATTCCTGTACCGCCAATAAGCGTTTGAGAGATGGAGTGACACAGTAGGATAAGCTAACCACACTGTTGGTTATTGTGTGGCTAAGTATTGAGGCAGTCTAGATAGGCAAATCCGTCTAGATAATGCTAGGATACGATGGGTAAGCCCTTCGGGGCGAAGTAGCTGATTTCACACTGTCAAGAAAAGCTTCTATCGAGTTTAAAGGCGCCCGTACCGTAAACCGACACAGGTGGGTGAGGAGAGTATCCTAAGGCCAGCGAGAGAACTATTGTTAAGGAACTCGGCAAAATGACCCCGTAACTTAGGGAGAAGGGGTGCCTGTCTATGACAGGCCGCAGAGAATAGGCCCAAGCGACTGTTTACCAAAAACACAGGTTTCTGCTAAGTCGCAAGACGATGTATAGGAGCTGACGCCTGCCCGGTGCTGGAAGGTTAAGGGGATCTGTTAGAGCAATCGAAGCAGTGAACTTAAGCCCCAGTAAACGGCGGCCGTAACTATAACGGTCCTAAGGTAGCGAAATTCCTTGTCGGGTAAGTTCCGACCCGCACGAAAGGCGTAACGATTTGGGCACTGTCTCAACAATAGACTCGGTGAAATTGTAATCCCGGTGAAGATGCCGGGTACCTGCGACAGGACGGAAAGACCCCATGGAGCTTTACTGTAGCTTGACGTTGGGTCTTGGTACTACATGTACAGGATAGGTGGGAGACTATGAAGCATGGACGCCAGTCTGTGTGGAGTCATCCTTGGGATACCACCCTTGTAGTACTGGGATCCTAACCATAGGCCTTGAATCAGGTCTTGGAACACCGTCAGGTGGGCAGTTTGACTGGGGCGGTCGCCTCCTAAAAAGTAACGGAGGCGCTCAAAGGTTTCCTCAGCACGGTCGGAAATCGTGCGAAGAGTGTAAAGGCAAAAGGAAGCTTGATTGCAAGACATACAGGTCGAGCAAGGACGAAAGTCGGACTTAGTGATCCGGTGGTACCGCATGGAAGGGCCATCGCTCAACGGATAAAAGCTACCCTGGGGATAACAGGCTTATCTCCCCCAAGAGTCCACATCGACGGGGAGGTTTGGCACCTCGATGTCGGCTCATCACATCCTGGGGCTGTAGTAGGTCCCAAGGGTTGGGCTGTTCGCCCATTAAAGTGGTACGCGAGCTGGGTTCAGAACGTCGTGAGACAGTTCGGTCCCTATCCGTCGCAGGCGTAGGAAATTTGAGAAGACCTGTCCTTAGTACGAGAGGACCGGGATGGACGTACCTCTGGTGTACCAGTTGTTCTGCCAAGGGCATGGCTGGGTAGCTATGTACGGAATGGATAAGCGCTGAAAGCATCTAAGCGCGAAGCCAACTTCAAGATAAGATTTCCCACCGTAAGGGTAAGACCCCAGGAAGACTACCTGGTTGATAGGTCGAAGGTGTAAGTGCAGTAATGTATTTAGCTTATCGATACTAATAGGTCGAGGACTTGACCAAAATAAACCTAAAAANNGGTGTAAGTGCAGTAATGTATTTAGCTTATCGATACTAATAGGTCGAGGACTTGACCAAAATAATGATGGAAAATTAAATGATATGCAGTTTTCAGAGTATTAACTCTAAAAATAAAGATTATGTGGTTATTATAGCAAAGAGGATACACCTGTTCCCATACCGAACACAGAAGTTAAGCTCTTTAGCGCTGATGGTACTTGGTGGGCGACCGCCTGGGAGAGTAAGACGTAGCCACGTAATCTTTTTTTGTTATTTAGAACGTTAGTTTAGATTTTGATATTAATTTTAATAATACATAATAATGATATTTTAAGTATTCGGTAATACATTATTTGAGTAAATTAAATGATTTACATAGAGTTTTTTATTATAGCTTCAAATATAATATATTGTTTTAAAGATAAAA
>NZ_CP048741.1:2254637-2255637 GCF_018336475.1 Romboutsia sp. 13368 | reverse complement strand
TKTCAAATATAATATATTGTTTTAAAGATAAGATTACAGTCTTATATACTTATTGCTTTAAATTTAACTAAATAAAGTATATTATAAAATAGGGGGCTATAATCATATTATTGTATAAGTATAAGAATAAGTATAGGAGGAATGGAATGATATTTTACGAGAAAAAGCATAAGGAAACGGGAAAAGAATATGCGTATAGGATATTAAAAGAGAATATAATGTCTTTAGAATTAAAACCAGGGGAATTATTAAGCGAATCAGATTTATCAGAAAAGTTAAATATATCACGAACACCTATAAGAGAAGTTATAATGAAATTAAAAAGTGAGCATTTAATAGAAGTTAAACCACAAGCGGGTACATATGTATCGCTTATAGATAAGGATATTATAGATGAAGCGATATTTATGAGAAGACTATTAGAAAAAGAAGTTTTAAATGAAGCTTGTAATGAAATTTCTGAAGAAATATTTATGGAATTAGAGAAAAACTTATTTGCACAAAAGTTAGTTTCAAATAAAGATGGTAAAGAAAATGAGTTTCATGATTTAGATAAAGAATTTCATAGATTAATATTTATAGGATGTAATAAAACCAATATTTGGGAAAGTATTATGAAAATAAGTACTCATTATAATAGAATGAGATTATTATCTGAAAGAAAAATAGATAAAGCTTTATTAATAAACCAACATGAAGAGATGCTATCTATAATTAAAAATAAAGATTTAGATAAAATTGATGAGTATATAGAAAAACATATAGTTACTCCTGCTAATGAATGGAATAAGCTAATAAGTGATAATGGAGAAATAAGAAGATATTTAAAATAATATTTAAATTTATATAAAAAATTTATTTAAATTAAATTTAGATTTTTGTAAGATACTAAATGAAACAACCTCTTTTGAAATATACTATATGTATAATTTTAAAAGGGGTTATTTTTATAATATAATAAAATGCTATAAGTAAAATTAAACTACATTTTAATATAATA
>NZ_CP048741.1:2253955-2254626 GCF_018336475.1 Romboutsia sp. 13368 | reverse complement strand
GTATAGTAATAATTAAAAAAGGACATTTTGAAATGCTTCGCCCACGCAGTGGCTCAAGCAACGGATGTATCCGAAGTGGTAGCAAGGATATATCGTTGGCGATATGAGGCGAAGCGAATTTTTTAATTACAAGGGGATTATAACACTTCAAAATCTGTGGAAAACTTGTGTATAATAGTAATATGAACGAGTGTAGAAAATATAAAAGTGACAAAATTATAAATAAAATATTAAAAAATCACTTCCAAGAATTTAGAGAAAAGAARTAAGTGGTTTAAAAAAATACAATTAAATATGGTATNNAACTACATTTTAATATAATATTTATAGAAATTTGAGTATAGGTTGTTTTAGATATATGATTTACTTAATTTTATTAAAAAATATATTAGAATAAAAAGAGGATAGCAGGTTATAATAAAATATATAAAAATTTAAAGAAAACGCTTGTATAAAAATAACAGGTATGTTAATATACTAATAGGTATTTTGCAACAATGATAGACAAAAAAATAACAAATAAAGCTTTTACTAGTATTTAAATGTAAATATGTATAAAAATGGACAGTAAAATACATTTAAGGAGAGGCGAAATGGTAAGGAGAGGCAAAATGGAATTAGCAAACAAAGAAGTTTTAAAATCAAGMAAARTAAAACCGTTTGGTATGCAA
>NZ_CP048741.1:2243867-2253947 GCF_018336475.1 Romboutsia sp. 13368 | reverse complement strand
TAAATGTAAATATGTATAAAAATGGACAGTAAAATACATTTAAGGAGAGGCGAAATGGTAAGGAGAGGCAAAATGGAATTAGCAAACAAAGAAGTTTTAAAATCAAGCAAAGTAAAGCCATTTGGTATGCAAGATAAAGTTGGATACATGTTAGGCGATGTTGGTAGCTGTTTATTATTCAACTTCATAGGAAGTTACTTATTAGTGTTCTATACAGATGTATTTGGAATAAGTGCAGCTGCAGTTGGTACTCTTATGGCAGTATCAAGAATATGGGATGCTATAAATGACCCAATGATGGGAGTTATAGTTGATAAAAGAAAAAGAACTAAAGATGGTAAGTTCAGACCTTACTTAAAATATATGGGTATACCTCTAGGAATATTTACAATATTAACATTCTTAGTAATACCTAATATGCCACAAGGAATGAAATTACCATATGCATATATAACTTATATAGGATTTGGTATGGCATATACAGCTATAAATATACCTTACGGTTCATTAGCATCAGTTATAACTAATGATGCAAATGAAAGAACTCAATTATCTACTTGGAGAAACTTATCAGGAGTATTTGCGATGATACCTCTTATGRTWTTAACACCTAAATTAGTATTTAATGCTTCAGGTGAGGTTTCAGCAAAAGGATTTGTTATAGCAGCAGTATTATATGCAATAATAGCAAATATAGCTTATAGAGCTTGTTACAAAATGACAACTGAAAGAGTTACTGTTGAAGTTAAAGAAGATGCTCCAAAGGTARRTTTAGGTCAAACTTTAAAAACTTTAGGTAAAAATAGAGCTTTAATAGGATTAATATTAAGTTCATTAGGAACTTTAACAGCTGTATTCTTACCAAGTTCTTTAAATGCTTATTTATTTAAAGATTATTTTGGACAACCAGGATTACTAAGTTTAGCTGGATTACTTCCAATGATTGGTACATTCATAGTACTACCATTTACTAGTAAATTAGTTGCTAAATTTGGTAAGAAAAATGTTGCTGCTTACAGTGGAATAATATCTATAGCTGCTTATGCAGTATTAGTATTCTTACCAAGTAAAAATCCAGTATTCTATTTAGTATTAACTACTATATCTGGATTCGGTCTAGCATTATATAACATGATGGTATGGGCATTAGTTGGTGACGTTATAGATTACCAAGAATATTTAAGTGGAAAAAGAGAAGAAGGTACAGTTTATGCTGCTTACTCATTAGCTAGAAARTTAGTTCAAGCTATAGTAGGAAGTATAGGTGGATTTGCTCTTGCTGCAATAGGATATCAATCAGGTGCAGCTACTCAAACTCCTGAAGTTGCTAATAGTATAAGAATGATAGCTACATTAGTTCCTTTAGTAGCACTTGTATTTGGTACAGTATGTATTAAGTTCGTATATAACTTAAACAACAAAACATTAAATGAAGTTAATACAGAATTAGAAAGAAGAAGAAGAGCTTAATAGTTTTTATAAATTATGAAGGAGTTATCAAATGATAGCTCCTTTTTTTATACTCATTTACTTTTTGTGAAAACGTTTCTTAAAGATAAAACTCTTTAAAAAAAATGTGACAAAAAAGCTAGTAAAAGGTTGCAATATTAAACTCTGTGTGCTAGTATACAAGTATAGATATTAATACGTAAAATTTGGGAGGCAAATAATCATGAAATTACCGTTTAATGTTGATTTAAAAGATAAAGTTGCAGTAGTAACTGGTGGAGCAGGTGTACTTTGTGGTGCTATGGTAGATGCTTTAGCAGCTTGTGGAGCAAAAGTAGCTATACTTTCATTAGGACAAGAATCTTGCGATAGAAAAGCAGAAGAAGTAAGAGCTAATGGAGGACAAGCAATAGGAATAGATGCTAACGTTCTAGATAAAGAAAGCTTAAAAAGAGCTCATGAAATAGTATTAAAAGAATTTGGTCCATGTGACATATTAATAAATGGAGCTGGTGGAAACCATCCAAAAGGAACAACAAGTAAAGAATACTTATTCGAAGAAGATTTACAAAATGATGAATTAACAACTTTCTTTGATTTAGATCAAAAAGGTGTTGAATTCGTATTCAACTTAAACTACTTAGGAACATTACTTCCATCTCAAGAGTTCGCTAAGGACATGATAAATAGAAAAGGATGTTCAATAATAAATATATCTTCAATGAACGCTTATACACCATTAACTAAAATACCAGCTTACTCAGGTGCAAAAGCTGCAGTAAGTAACTTTACTCAATGGTTAGCAGTTCATATGTCTAAAGTTGGAATAAGAGTTAATGCAATAGCTCCAGGATTCTTCGTAACAGCTCAAAATGAGAAGTTATTATTCAACGAAGATGGAACTCCAACTGAAAGAACAGCTAAGATATTAAACAGCACTCCAATGGATAGATTTGGTAAAGCTGAAGAATTATTAGGAACTTTATTATACTTAGTAAGTGAAGAAGCATCAGGATTCGTAAACGGTGTTGTTATACCAGTTGACGGTGCATTCTCAGCTTATTCAGGTGTATAATATATAGGGGGCGAAAGTCATGTTAGAAGCAATAAAAAAAGAAGGTATAGTAGCTGTAATAAGAGCTAAAGACCATGATGAAGCAAGAGGTTATATGAACGCTTGTTTAAAAGGTGGAGTTAAAGCTTTAGAAGTAACTTACACTATACCAAATGTAAATGAATTAATATCAGAATACAAAGACCACGAAGATGCTATAATAGGTGTTGGTAGTGTATTAAATGGACAAATGGCTAAGGATTCAATCCTTGCTGGTGCTAAATATGTAGTAAGTCCAGGATATAATGAAGAAGTTAATACAGTTTGTCATGAAATGGGTGTAACTTACTTCCCAGGATGTATGACAGTTACAGAAATAATGAATGCCTTAGAAAAAGGTAATAAAATGGTGAAAGTATTCCCTGGAGATGTATTTGGACCTAAATATGTAAAAGCTGTAAAAGCACCTATACCACACGTTGAAATAATGCCTACTGGTGGTGTTACTATAGACAACGTTGAAGAATGGTTTAAAATGGGAGTTTCTTGCGTAGGTGTAGGAAGTTCTTTAATAAAAGGTAGCTTAGAAGATATAGAAAAATTAGCTGCAGAATTCGTAGCTAAGATAGCTAAAATAAGAGGCTAATTATAAACTGTGAATAGTTTAAACTTAACTAATAAGAAAATATTAGGTTTTGGTGAAATAATGTTAAGGCTTACTCCTCCTMANAATTCTTTTGAAGCTGTATATTCAGGAGGAGAAGCTAATGTAATTGCAAGTCTTGCAATGTTTGGCCATGACACTAAGTTTGTAACAAAAATTCCAAACAATCATTTAGGGGAAAAAGTATTAAGTAAATTTAGGGGATATAATGTAGATATAAGTGACGTAATTACTGGAGAAGGTAGATTGGGGATATACTTCTCAGAAATAGGTCATGGATTAAGAAGTACAGAAGTAATATATGATAGAAAATACTCTGCTATATCAATGGCAGATAAAAGTGAATTTGATATAGACAAAATACTTGATGGTGTTGGATTTGTACATATGTCAGGTATAACACCAGCATTAAGTACAAGTTTAAGAGAATTCACTATAGATTTTATTAAAGCCTGTAAAGAAAAAGGCATAGTAGTTTCTTACGATTCTAACTTTAGAGCAAAATTATGGTCTTTAGAAGAAGCAAGAGAAGTACTAGAAGAAGTAATGCCTCTTATAGATATAGCTTTTTTAGGGCGTTTAGATATGATAAACATATTAAAGCTTGAGGATAGAGGTTTAGATTATGAAGATAATTTAAAAGATCTTTATACTAGACTGTTTGAAAAATATCCGAACTTAAAATATGCTGCATGCACTAAAAGAACTGTAAACTCAATTAATAATAATAGTTTATGTGGTTATTTGTTTGATGGAGAAAATCTTACAGTTTCAAATGAATATACTTTTGATATACTTGATAGAGTTGGTGGTGGAGATGCCTTTACTGCTGGAGTCTTACATGGTATATTCAATCTTACATGGTATATTCAAAAATATGTCTAATGAAGAGATAATAGAGTTTGCAATATGTGCAAGTTCATTAAAACATTCGATATTAGGGGACATAAATATAATCGATGAACAGACTATTATTTCTTTAATGAAAAATGGTCTTCAAAATATAAAAAGATAATAAATGGAGGACACGCTCATGAAAATGACGTTTAGATGGTATGGACAAGATGACCCTGTTAAAATAGAGTACATCCGTCAAATACCAGGAATGAAAGGTATAGTAACAGCAATATACGATATACCAGTAGGAGAAGTTTGGCCATTAGATAAAATAATGGAATTAAAAGCTTCAGTAGAAAAGCATGGATTAGAATTATCTGTAATAGAAAGTGTACCAGTACACGAAGACATAAAGTTAGGATTACCTACTAGAGATAAGTACATAGCAAACTACTGCGAAACTATAAGAAACTTAAGTAAAGCAGGAATAAAAACTATATGTTACAACTTCATGCCAGTATTCGACTGGACAAGATCTGATCTTGAATATGAATTAGAAGATGGATCAACTTGTCTAATATACGATGAAGAACAAGTAGCTAAAATGGACCCAGCTTTAGGTGAGTTAGAACTTCCAGGATGGGATACTTCATACGGTGAAGGTGGTTTAGGAGCATTACTAGACCAATATAAAGATATAGATGAAGAAAAACTTTGGGAAAACTTAGAGTACTTCATAAAAGGTATAATGCCAACTGCTGAAGAGGAAGAAGTTAAAATGGCTATACATCCAGATGATCCACCATGGGGAATATTTGGACTTCCAAGAATAATAACAAACACAGAAAACTTAGATAGATTCTTAGATTTATATGATAGTTACTACAATGGTGTTACATTATGTACAGGATCATTTGGTGCAAGTAAGACTAATGACGTAGTAGAAATGATAAAACACTTCGGTGGAGAAAGAAACAGAATACATTTCGCTCACTTAAGAAACGTATTAATAACTGGAGAATCTAGCTTCAACGAAGTTGCTCACTTATCTGAAGAGGGATCATTAGATTTCTATGAAATAGTTAAAGCATACGAAGATTACAACTTCGATGGACCTTTCAGACCAGACCACGGAAGAATGATCTGGGGAGAAACTGGAAGACCAGGATACGGATTATACGATAGAGCATTAGGTGCTGTATACGTAAACGGAATAATAGAAGCTATTAGAAAAAGCAAATAATATATATAATATATAATGCCTAAAATTTAACTTTAAAATAATTGACAAAAGCTCTTGTATATGCAAGAGCTTTTGTTCTAATAGATTATACAAAAATTAATAWTGCATAAAATTTAACTTTAAAATAATTGACAAAAGCTCTTGTATATGCAAGAGCTTTTGTTCTAATAGATTATACAAAAATTAATATAATAAGGAGTAATGGATATGAGAAAATTTATGGACGATAATTTTTTATTATCAACAGATACAGCAGTAACTTTATATCATGATTATGCTAAAGAAATGCCAATATGTGACTATCACTGTCACTTAAATCCAAAAGAAATAGCTGAAGATAAGAGATATAAGAACATAACTGAAATATGGCTAGGTGGAGACCACTACAAGTGGAGAACAATGAGAAGTTTTGGTATAGAAGAAAAGTACATAACTGGAGATGCTACAGATTATGAAAAGTTTGAAGCATTTGCAAAAGTTATGCCTTACTTAATAGGAAACCCAATGTATCACTGGTCTCACTTAGAGCTTAAAAGATACTTTGGAATAGAAGAAACTTTATCTCCAAAAACTTGCAAATCTATATGGGATAGATGTAATGAAATAATAAATGGTGAAGATTTCAGTGCTAGAGCTATGATAAGAAATTCTAATGTTAAGTACATAGGTACAACTGATGATCCAATAGATAGCTTAGAATATCATATAGCAATAGCTAAAGATGAAAACTTTGACTGTGAAGTTAGACCAAGCTTCAGACCTGATAGAGCTGTAAAGATACACGGTGAAGGATTTGCTGATTATATAGTTAAATTAGGAGAAGTTGAAAATACTGAAATAAAAGATTATGAAACATTATTAACAGTATTAGAAAAGAGATTAGACTTCTTCGTTGAAAATGGATGTAACATAACAGACCACTCTTTAGAAAGAGTATACTTCAGAAATACAACTATGGAAGAAGTAGATGCTATATTCAAAAAAGCTTTAGCTGGAGAAACTTTAACTATAGAAGAAATAGAAAAGTACTCTACATTAACAATGATAAGCTTAGGAAGAATGTACAGCAAGCGTGGTATGGTAATGCAATTACACATAGGAGCATTAAGAAACAATAACACTAGAATGTTCAAAAAATTAGGAGCAGACGTAGGATTTGATAGTATAGATGATGGAGAAGTTGCAACTAGCTTATCTAGATTATTAGATTCATTAGATATAACTGATGAACTTCCAAAAACTATATTATACTGCTTAAACCCTAAAGATAACGAAGTATTAGGAACAATGATAGGTAACTTCCAAGGTGGAGGAATAGCTGGTAAAATACAATTCGGTTCTGGATGGTGGTTCAACGATCAAAAGGACGGAATGGAAAGACAAATGATGGCTCTATCTCAATTAGGACTTATAAGCCAATTTGTAGGAATGCTTACAGACTCTAGAAGTTTCTTATCATATACTAGACATGAATACTTCAGAAGAATCTTATGTAACTACATAGGTGGATTAGTTGAAAATGGTGAATACCCAGCTGATATGGAAATATTAGGTGAAATAATACAAAATATATGCTACAACAACATAGAAAAGTATATAAAAAGTGAADWATTATAAAATAAAAGCTACTTTAAATTGATTTAAAGTAGCTTTTTATATTTAGCTATTATCTTTTCTATATTGTGAAGGTGTTTTATTCATATGTTTTTTAAATAATCTAGAAAAGTAATTAAAATCATCAATACCAACTATATTACTAATTTGATGAATAGGTAAATTACTATCTTTTAGAAGAATAGTTGAACGTTTAACTTTTTGTTTATTTATATATTCTACTATAGAATAATTAACTTCCTTTTTAAATACACGTGATAGATAAGTTGGAGACACATAAAATAAATCAGCCAAGCTTTTTACACATAAATCACTATTTAAATTTAAATTAATATGATTTATAACTTTCTTTACTAAAGGCGAATAGTTCTTTAATTTATAATTGATAACAGCATCACAATAATCAATAATCATATTAAATATTAAATTATATAGTTCATTAAAATCATTTGAGGATTCTATTTTTTTTAAGTTAGTATTATAGATGCTTTGTAAATGTATGGTAGAAAAGCATTCTAATTCAGCAGATTTTTTTAATAAAGTGTTATAGTAAATAAGTTTATTTTTATAATCTCTAATACTAACAAAATCATTTGAACTAATATTTGTTTGAGGTAATAATTTGTCTAAACACTTAGAAGCTGATAATTTATCTCCTTCTCTTATATAAAAAACTAATTTATGCTCTGTAGTTGAAATTTTTTCTAATGATTGAAATTCTACTAGTGAAATTAATTCATGATGGTTTTTATTTTTTTTATTTATTGAAATAAATAAATTATTTTTTTCAATAACTTCAAATTTACAATTTTTAGTATATATATTTTTTAATATTATCTTAACTATATTAGATATTTTATGTTTGTTTAAAACAGGCAAATCTTTATGATAATTTTTTAATCTATTAATCTCATCTAAAGTTAAATTATATTGGTTATGCTCAGATAAAATATTTTCATAATCGTCTATAAGTATGTAAGGACCTAATAGTATATAATCTTTATTTATTTCATCTAAGCAAACAATAATATAATTAGCAAATATAGAATCTGAAATAGAGTATATTTTTTCTTCCTTAGTATTAATCATAAAATTAATAAAAATATTAAAATAATCTTTATTTACAGTAAGTAAAGAAGGTAAATTTTTTTCTATTTCTTCTATATTATTCTTAATATCTTCTATATAAAATGATTGTAAATCTAAAGTTATATCTAACATATCTTTTATTAAATTTATGGCTTTATCTTTTGTCATATAAATACCTCTAAAAATTTATTGATTATACTATAATGTTAACAAATTTACTTAATGATTAGTATATTTTTTATTAATATAATAGCACTTTAGTATAATAAAGTGTTGTTTTGTCCTAATAATATACATAAATATGCTAACTTATGAGCAACACATATTGTATAATTATTATCAAGGAATACGAATTCCTAATCAAATGAAAAGAAAACTAAGGGGGATTAAAATGAAGATAGATTTAAAAGCAAAACCGTTTTATTTATCTGACGAAGATATAAAATGGGTAGAAGATACTTTAGCAGGATTAACTTTAGATGAAAAAATAGGACAAGTTTTCGTAGATATGCTATGGAATAACACTGAAGATGAAATAAAAGAACGTCTATCAAAATACGGAATGGGCGGATTTAGATATAATAATATGCCACCAGCAGACTTACATCGTCAAAATGCTGTTATACAAGAAAATAGTAAAATACCAGCATTAATAGCTGCAAATATAGAAGCAGGTGGAGATGGTGGAGTAGGTGGTGGAACACACTTCGGATACCACGTTGCAATAGGTGCTACACAAGATAAGGAAAATGCATATAAGATGGCATACTATGGTTGTAAAGAAGCAGCAGCTATAGGATGTAACTGGACATTCTCTCCAATGGTTGATATAAATAAAAACTGGAGAAGTAGTGTTATGTACAATAGATGCTTCTCAAGTGATGCTGAGCAAGTTCTTGAAATGTCAAAAGAATACTTAAGAGGTGCAAATGATGCAGGTATTGCATGTTGTATGAAGCACTTCCCAGGTGATGGTTTAGATGAAAGAGACCAACATGTTGTTACTACTGACAACTTAATGACTTGTGAAGAGTGGGATAATGAGTTTGGAAAAGTATACAAAGGTATGATAGATGCAGGTGTAGAATCTGTAATGATAGGTCATATAAGACTTCCAGAATACCAAAGAAAATTAAAGCCAGGTATAAAAGATAATGAAATAATGCCTGCTACAATAGCTCCAGAATTATTACAAGGATTATTAAGAGAGCAATTAGGATTTAATGGATTAATAATAACTGATGCAACTCATATGGTTGGATTAACTAGTCAAATAAGAAGAGAAGATATGATACCAACTACTATAGCAGCTGGTTGTGATATGATATTATACTACAGAGATAAAGATGAAGATACACAAGCTTTAAAAACTGGTCTTGAAAAAGGTATATTAACTATGGAAAGATTAGATGAAGCTGTTACTCGTGTATTAGCATTTAAAGCTATGTTAAAATTACATACTAAAAAAGCTAATAATACATTAATACCTCCAGTAGAAGGATTATCAGTAATTGGATGTGAAGAACATAAAGAAGTAGCTAAAGATATAATGGATAAAGCTATAACTTTAGTTAAAAACACTAAAAACCAATTACCAATAACTCCTCAAACTCATAAGAGAATAATGCTTTATACTATAGAAAATGGTGGATTTGCTCCTAATAAAATGGCTAAAGCTAGCTTACAAGATAGAGTAAAAGCAGAACTTGAAGCACAAGGATTTGAAGTTGATGTATTTGATAACTCTCAAGGTCTTAATGGTAAGCAATTATTAGCATCTACTCCAGTAAAAGAATTTGTAAATAAATATGATGCAGTAATGTTATTTGTTAGTGTTACAGGCTTCTCTACAAGCAATGTAAGAAGAATAACTTGGAATTTACCAATGGGACCAGAAATACCTTGGTATGTAACAGAATTACCAACAGTATGTGTATCTGTTCACAATCCATTCCACTTAATAGATGTACCTATGGTACCAACTTATATAAACTCTTATTCAGATAATGATGAAGCAATACATCAAGTAATACAAAAAATAATGGGTAAATCTGAATTTAAAGGACAAAGTACTGTAGATGTATTCTGTAGCGCATGGGATACTTGTTTATAATATTATTATAAACAAAT
>NZ_CP048741.1:2242726-2243862 GCF_018336475.1 Romboutsia sp. 13368 | reverse complement strand
GGATACTCGTTTATAATAAAAATAAAAAAGATAGAAATCATATTTTGATTTCTATCTTTTTTATTTTAAAACTATTACTTTATTGTATAGCTAAATTTTTCATTAAAAAATGTATTAAACATATGAATAAAGAAAATACTAAGGCAGGGAATGTAGGGTTTTATATATAAAAATTGATAGTAAAATTGTTGTTTTTAATACAAAAGTATGTTAGTATACTAGTATAGAAAACGGTAACATATACGATATATGGAGGGATTTATTATGAATAATGTTTTTGATAAATATAAAAAAATAAAAGATTTTTTAGTATGTGTAGACTCTGATGGATGTGCTATGGATACTATGGAAATAAAACACAGAGAGTGTTTTGGGCCAGAAATGATAAAAACTTGGAACTTATTTGAGAAGGAAGAAGAAATATTAAACTTATGGTTTGATTTAAATCTTTACACTCAAACAAGAGGTATAAATAGATTCAAAGGTTTAGCAGAAACTTTCAAAATAATAAGCAAACAAGGAGTAGAAATAGAAGACCTTGAAAGCATATTAAACTGGGTTGATACAACTAATGAATTATCAAACAACTCTTTAAAGAGAGAAATAGAAAAAACTGATAGCAAAGGATTAAAAATGACTCTTGAATGGTCATTAAATGTAAACAAAGCTATAGAAAACTTACCAAAAGGTGATGAAGCATTCGAAGGTGTTTCTGAAGGATTAGAAGAATTATCTAAAATAGTAGACGTTGCAGTAGTATCATCTGCTAATGGAGAAGCTTTAAATGATGAGTGGGGAAGACATGATTATATAAAATTCCTAACTGCATTACTTGGACAAGAAGCAGGAACTAAGCAACATTGTATAGCTGAACTTAAGAAAAAAGGATATGACACTAATAAGGTATTAATGGTAGGAGATGCACCTGGAGATTTACAAGCTGCTCAAAAGAATGATGTAAGATACTATCCTATATTAGTAGGAAAAGAAAAATTCTCTTGGGATAGATTAGTAAATGAAGCTGTTCCAAAGTTAATGGGTGGAACTTTTGATGAAGAATATCAAAATAAACTTATAAAAGAATTTAATGATTCATTAAAATAATAAAATAAACTAATATATAAGAGACTTTATAG
>NZ_CP048741.1:2239779-2242721 GCF_018336475.1 Romboutsia sp. 13368 | reverse complement strand
ATTTAATATAGATATTTACAATATAATAATACATATCTATATAAATAAGTATATGATAAGGGAGTTAATAGAGATGGTAAACTTAAAAGCAAAACCTTATAACCTTGATGAACAAGGGATAAAGTGGGTAGAAGATACTATAGCAAATATGACTATAGAAGAAAAAATAGGTCAATTATTCGTAAACATGGGAGCTAGCCGTGACGAAGAATACTTAAAAGGTATGTTAGATAACTACCATATAGGTGCAGTTCGTTATAACCCAGCTACAGCTGAACAAGTATACGACCAAAATAAAATATTACAAGAAAACTCTAAGATACCTCTATTAATAGCTGCTAACACTGAAGCAGGTGGTAATGGAGCTTGTGTAGATGGTACATATGTAGGAAGTGAAGTAAAAATAGCTGCTACAAATGATAAGAGATATGCTTACGAATTAGGTAGAGTATCAGGGGTTGAAGCATCTGCTATAGGATGTAACTGGTCATTTGCACCAATAGTTGATATAAACAGAAACTGGAGAAATCCAATAATATCTACTAGAACTTGGTCTCAAGATGTTGAGCAAACTTTAGAATTATCTTTAGAATACATGAGAGGAATAATGGAAAGTGGAATAGCTCCAGCTGCTAAGCACTTCCCTGGAGATGGTATAGATGAAAGAGATCAACACTTATCATTTGCTCCAAACTGGTTATCTAAAGATGAATGGGATGCTACATTTGGTAGAGTATACGGTGGATTATTCGAAGCAGGTCTTCCATCAATAATGGCAGGACATATAGCTTTACCAGAGTACGTTCGTTACTTCAATCCAGAAGCGACTACTGAAGAATTATATATGCCAGCTACATTAAGTAAGTATATATTAACTGATTTATTAAGAGGAGAAATGAAGTTCAACGGATTAGTTGTAACAGATGCTTCTCACATGGTTGCTATGACTTCTGCAATGAAACGTAGTGAAATGCTACCAACAGCAATAGCTGCAGGTTCAGATTTATTCTTATTCTTCAATGATCCAGATGAAGATTTCGGATACATGATGGATGGATACAAAAATGGAATAATAACTGATGAAAGATTAAACGAAGCTTTAACTAGAATATTAGGAACTAAAGCTGCTTTAGGACTTCACAAAAAAGCTAAAACAGAAATAATGATGCCTAAAGAAGAAGCAATGGCTAAAATAGGTTTAGAAGAAAATAAAGCTATAGCTGCTGAAGTTGCTGATAAAGGTATAACATTAGTAAAGAATACTGAAGATATATTCCCAATATCTGCAGAAAAATACAAAAGAGTATTACTTGTTGATGTAAAAGGTACTGAAGGTGGATTTGGTGCATTAATAGGTGCTCAAGGACCTAAGCCAAGTGAAGTAATGAAAGAAATGTTAGAAAAAGAAGGATTCGAAGTTTCTATATGGGAATCTCCAATGGAGAAAGCAATGAAACTTTCTCCAGAAGAAGTTATGAAGGCAATTATGAACGTTTATGCTACTAAGAGACCTATAACAGACTTAACAGATAACTACGATTTAATAATAAACTTAGCGGTAGTTAATCCAAATACTGACCAAAGAATACAATGGCCAGCAAGTAAAGGTACTCCAGATATACCATTCTACGTAAATGAAGTACCAACAATATTTATATCATTACAATCTCCATTCCATTTAGCGGATGTACCTCAAGTTAAGACTTATATAAATGCTTATGATAACAAAGATGTTACTTTCACTGCATTAGTTGATAAAATGTTAGGAAGATCTGAGTTCGTAGGAGTGAGTCCAGTAGATGCATTCTGTGGATTAGGAGATACTAAATATGGTATATCTGCTAAAGTTCCTACTTGCACTTTACAATAATATGTAGATAAATTATTATATGAATAAACGGTAAATTTATAAATAGTTTACCGTTTATTTTTTATATTTAAAGTTAAATTAAGATACTTTAGAGTATACAATTATAGATTAATTAAATAACATAAGGAGTTAAAAATATGAAAAAAGCAATTTTTTTAGACATAGATGGAACATTAATAGATTGCATGGGTGGAATAAAAGATATTACTCCTAATGTAAAAAAGGCAATAAAAAAAGTACAAGAAAAAGGAGATTATGTTTTTATATCTACAGGTAGACCATATGCACTTTTAGATAAAAACATATTAGATTTTGGATTTGATGGATTTATATTAGCAAATGGAGCTCATGTAATAATAAATAATAAAACTATTCATAGTGAGCCTATAGAAAAAGGATTTATAAAAGATATAGTTATAGAGCTTGAAAATAATAATATACAGTATATACTCCAAGGAGAATTATATTCGTATATGAAAGAAAGCTGTAAAGAATTTTATAAGTATTATGATGATATAGGTGTTAGTAGAACATATTTTAAAGGTGAATTTAATATTGAAGAAATTGATGTTCATAAATTTGAAATGCTATGCCCAAACGATGAAATTAAAGAATTATGTTTATCATTAATAAAAGATAACCCAGAGTGTGATTATTTTAGTAGTGTAAACAAAAGTGCTGTTGAGGTATATTTAAAGAAAAATACTAAAGGGAGTGCAATATTAAAAGCAATAGATTACTTAGGCATAAAAATAGAAAATACATATGCTTTTGGAGATGGTAAAAATGATATTGAAATGTTATCGACTGTAGGATGTGGGATTGCTATGGGAAATGCTAGTGATGAAGTAAAAAAGCATTCAAATAAAATAACAGACACAGTTCAAAATGATGGCGTAGCAAAAGGGATAGAACAATACATTTATATATAGTTTTGAGAAGTGAATGTAGTGATATAGTTAAGATAAAGTATAAAACTAAGGAAAATAATTCTCATTGATAATAAAAATAATATAACAAGCATAAAAGATATAGATAAAGATATAGAGATAAGGTTTTACTCTATGCTTTT
>NZ_CP048741.1:2223735-2239769 GCF_018336475.1 Romboutsia sp. 13368 | reverse complement strand
TGAACGTAGTGATATAGTTAAGATAAAGTATAAAACTAAGGAAAATAATTCTCATTGATAATAAAAATAATATAACAAGCATAAAAGATATAGATAAAGGTATAGAGATAAGGTTTTACTCTATGCTTTTTTTTATTATAATAAGTTATATAAACATTGTTAATCTTAAAAGTTAAAGAGTTTTAAATTTAGTATGTATTGGCTAAAATTAAAGTATTAATTAACCTTATGATTTGAAGAAAAACATCATTTAGATTAAAATATAGATATATCATTATTAGGAGGACGAAAATGAATTTAGATACATTAAATCCTGCCCAAAGAGAAGCTGTAGAAAAGACAGAAGGTCCTGTCCTTATACTAGCTGGAGCGGGTTCAGGTAAGACTAGAGTGTTAACAACAAGAATTGGACATCTTATAGAAGATAAAGGTGTACAACCTGCAAATATATTAGCTATAACATTTACTAACAAAGCTGCAAATGAGATGAGGGAGAGAGTTGAAGAAACTTTAGACTCAGATGCAAGTGATATGTGGATAAGCACATTCCACTCTTGTTGTGTGCGTATACTTAGAAAAGATATAAATAGAATAGGATACAATAGAAGTTTCGTTATATATGATAGTGCGGATCAGGTGACTTTAGTAAAAGACTGCTTAAAGGAATTAAACTTAAGTGATAAGGTATTTGAGCCAAAGGCAATTATAAGTACTATATCTGGAGCAAAAGATAAATTATATGACCCTAAAAAGTTTAAGGCAATGCATATAAATGACAATAGAATGAGTAAAATAGCAGATGTATATGCGTTATATCAAGACCGTTTAAAAAGAAATAGTGCACTTGATTTTGATGACTTAATATTTAGAACAGTAGAGCTTTTAAAGAATGACCAAGAGGTATTAGATTATTATAGAAATAGATTTAAATATATAATGGTAGATGAGTACCAAGATACTAGTAAGGCACAATATGAATTAATAAAAATATTAGCAAAAGGACACCAAAATATATGTGTTGTTGGAGATGATGACCAAAGTATATATGGTTGGAGAGGTGCTGATATAAGAAATATACTTGAATTTGAAAAGGACTATGATGATGTTCATGTAGTTAAATTAGAGCAAAACTATAGATCTACTCAAATAATATTAGATGCAGCAAATACAGTTATATCTAATAATATAGAAAGAAAAAGAAAAAAGCTTTGGAGTGAGAAAAAAGAGGGAGAACTGATAAAGATACAAGTAGCATCTGATGAAGTTGAAGAATCAGATTTTGTTGCAGATATGATAGCTAAAATATCAAGAGAACAAAATAGATCATATAAAGACTTTGCAGTTCTTTATAGAGCAAATGCTCAATCTCGTTCTGTAGAAGATGCATTAAACAGAAGTCAAATACCATACAATATATATGGTGGTACAAAGTTCTATGAAAGAAAAGAAATAAAGGATTTAATAGCTTATTTAAGAGTTATACAAAATCCACAAGATGATATATCTCTTAAAAGGATAATAAATATTCCTAGAAGGGGGATAGGACTTAGAACTATAGAAAAAATAGAAGATAGAGCAAGTTTAAAGCAAGAAAGCATTTATTCTGTACTTATAGATATAGATACAAACTCAGAGATATCAACAAAAGCAAGAAATAGTATAAGTGAATTTGTTGATAATGTAATAGGAACTTTAAGAACTATGAGGGAAGTATATCCTGTTAGTAAGTTACTAGAAAAGGTTATAGAATCTATAGATTATTATGGATATATAGATGATTTATATAAAGGTGATAAAGAAGAAGCTGAAGAAAGAAAAGACAACGTAAAAGAATTTATATCAGTTGCTATGGAATTTGAACAAACTAGTGAAGAAAAAGATTTAGAAACTTTCTTAACTGGAGTAGCATTAACATCTGAGTCAAGTGAGGAAGAAGAAATAGATAAGGTTTCTCTTATGACTATTCATACATCAAAAGGACTAGAGTTCCCTGTTGTATTTATAGTTGGTATGGAAGATGGACTATTCCCAATAGCAAGAGCTGTAAGGTCTATGAGTGATTCAGAAATAGAAGAAGAAAGAAGACTTTGCTATGTTGGTATAACTAGAGCTAAGGAAATACTATACTTAACATTAACTCAAAAGAGAACATTATATGGAAAAACTAATCCATCTATTGCTTCAAGATTTATGGAAGAGTTGCCTAAAGAGTGTATAGAAAGATTAAATAAAGAAGAAAGAGAATTAACATACTCAAAGGCAAATTATAATGTTTTAGATAAATATAAACAAAAATATATGAGTACTATGAATAAAACAGCAGTTGCTAAGCAAGTTAATGCAACTATTAAAAATAAAGAAAATGAAACTAATATGGATGATATAAAGCCAGGAGCTAGAGTACATCATCCTAAGTTTGGAGTAGGTACTGTAGTAGGTATGATGGGTACTGATGTTACTATAGCCTTTGAACAACAGGGSATAAAAAAGATAAATAAAGAATATACAACTTTAGATATTTTATAAAATATAATAACTTAATTTTCTTATAAGACTTTATAAAAATAGTTGTCTCAATATAGTTTGAGGCAACTATTTTTAAAAGTATTTATATAAAANTTAATTTTCTTATAAGACTTTAKAAAAATAGTTGTCTCAATATAGTTTGAGGCAACTATTTTTAAAAGTATTTATATAAAATTTTTATAAATAAGGAGTAGGGATATGAATAGTAAAATATTTGCACAAAACTTAATAGATTATATTTATAATAGTCCAACTGCATTTCATGCAGTATCTACATCAAAGGAGTTATTAGATAGTAATGGATTTATTGAACTAAATTCACGTAAAGCATGGAATTTACAAGTTGGTGGAAAGTATTATGTAACTAAGAATTCGTCAGCAATAATTGCTTTTATAGTAAATTCAAATAACATAGAAAAAGAAGGATTTAGAATAATAGGCTCTCATTCAGATTCACCATCATTTAGAGTAAAGCCAAATGCAGAGATGGATGCAGAAAAAGCATATTTAAAGTTAAATACTGAATGTTATGGTGGACCAATTTTGAGTACATGGCTAGATAGACCATTAGGTATAGCAGGAAGGGTAGTATTAAAAACTGATGATATACTAAATCCTAAAGAAGTAATAGTAAATTTAGATAAGCCAGTATGTATAATACCAAATTTAGCTATACATATGAATAGAAGTGTAAATGAAGGATATGCTTTTAATAAACAAAAAGACATGTTACCTCTTGTAGGTTTATTAAATGAATCTTTAGAGAAGGATAATTTCTTATTAAAAGAATTACAAAATAGATTAGGGGTTAATATAGAAGATATAATAGATTTTGATTTATTCTTATATGAGTTTGAAAAGGGATGCTTAATAGGTGCAAATGAAGAGTTTATTTCAAGTGGTAGACTTGATAACTTAGCTATGGCTCATGCTAGTTTAAATGCACTTATAAATGCAAGTGGTAATAAGGGAATAAACGTAGTAGCTATATTTGATAATGAAGAAGTAGGCAGTTCTACAAAGCAAGGTGCAGACTCAAATATGCTATTAAATATATTAGAAAGAATTTGCATATCTTTAGGAAAAACTAGAGAAGAATTCTTTACGTCTATATACTCATCATTTATGATATCATCTGATTTAGCTCATGCAGTACATCCTAATATACCTGAAAAACATGATCCTACTAACAGACCAGTAATGGGTAAAGGTCCTGTTATAAAAATAAATGCTAATCAAGCTTATACAAGTGATTCATATTCAATATCTGTATATAAATCTATTTGTAATGAAGCTAAAGTTAAATATCAAGAGTTTGTTAATAGATCAGATGTAAGAGGTGGAAGTACTATAGGACCAATATCATCTACTCATTTAGATATACCATCAGTAGATGTAGGAAGTCCAATACTTGCTATGCATTCTATAAGAGAATTAGGATCTGTTGAAGATCATTATAGTATATACAAAACATTTCATAAATTTTATGAAATATAGTTAAGGAGGAAATAACTTTGAATATAGGTCTATGTCTTTGTGGTGGAGGCGCTAAGGGTGCTTACCAAGCAGGTGTTATAAAGGCTTTATGCGATAGAGGTATAAGTAAATTTAATTCAATATCAGGAACTTCTATAGGTGCAGTAAACGGATATTTTTTATTCACAGATAATGTTGAAAAGCTAGAAGAAATATGGACAAATCTTGATTCACATATTAAAAGTTCTATTAAAATAGTGGATAACACTGTGGATAATTCGGATATTATCGAAAAATTATATAGTTTTGAAGATAAAAGTACAGAAAAGATAGACTTTTATGTGAATTATATAAAGATAGAAAATAATATTCCTAAAGAAGAAATAGTAAATTTATTAAATTTAAATAAAGAAGAAGCTTTAGATAGTATAAGATATAGTTCATTACTTCCATTTAATCCTAATGGAACAATGGGATTAAATGAGCAATTTATAAATGATTTAAATCAAGGACTATATAATGGATATAAGCTTGATGGAGGTTTAGTTAATAATACATTAATAAAACCATTATTATATAAGAAACTTGATAAAATTATTGTTATTGCTAATAAACACGATTATGTTTTACCAGATGAAATAAAAAATAGTAATAATGTAGATAATATAATAATAGTTAGACCAAAAACTATATTTGATAAAAATGATACTCTAAAATTTGAAACGGAATTTTGTAGGAATATATACTATGAAGGATATGAAATAGGAAAAAACCTGAACATTTTTATGTAAATAAATAGAATTGTATTAAAAATATTGAATAAGGTTTAAATTGTTAGTATAATATAAAGGTTCCTTAAATTTAGAAAAAATATATGGAGTTGATATAAATTATGGCAACTAAGAGAATAGCAGTTTTAGGTGGACCAAGATGTGGAAAAACTACATTAATACAGCATTTATATGTTGAAATGAAAATAGCTGGATTAAATGCAGGTTATGCTCTTGAGTATTCAACTGAGTACTTAAAAGATAAAGGTATGATAGAAACTATATCTGAACAATATGGAATCTACTTAGGTCAAAAGAAATTAGAAGATGATTTATCAGTATTTGATTATGCTCTTACTGATTATGCAACATTTGTACCTTACATATACGGAAGATTTATGTTAGGAGATAAAGAAAGAACTAAGAAAGAGATACAAATATTAAAAGATTTATACTGCCTAGCTATAGAAGATATACAAAACTATGATATGATAGTTTATGTTCCTAGAGAATTTGGATACATCCAAGATGGAGTTAGATGGCAAGCTGAAGATATAGCACTTCAAATAGATGAAGCTATATTAAACTTCTTAAAAGCAGAAAATATAAAATATATAGAAGTTAAAGGTTCAACAAAAGAAAGAGCTAGTCAAATACTAGACTTATTAGGTGTTGACTACCAAGAAACTATACAGTTAAATGATGATGAAAAATAAGCTACTATTAATTTAGTAGCTTTTTTATATTTRTAGATAATTATAATTGATATATTATGGATAAATGTAATAGTAAACTATACCAAATTAATTGAATAAATCCAAATAAAAATGCTGTCTACATATAAAGTGTGGACAGCATTTTTATTTGGATTTATCCGAAATGTTTCGCCGACACGTCGCTCGAGCGAAGTGAATTTTTTATTATTTTAATTTAAAGGTTAACTTTACTGGATTATGATCACTATACATAAAATNATAAACTATATAAAGAAGATATTTAGAATAAATTTGTTAAGTATAAAAATTAACTATTTAATTAGATATATTACATATGAAATTTTATGTAAAATTTAATAAAATATGGTATATAATATATAAGTANATATTAAAACTAATTAAAAAGAAGGGAAGATAAAAYATGGAAAAGAAAAATCCTATAGTAACTATAGAAATGGAAAATGGAAAGAAAATAGTAGCAGAGTTATACCCACATATAGCTCCTAACACTGTTAAAAATTTCGTAACATTAATAAATCAAGGATTCTACAATGGAGTAGGATTCCACAGAGTAATAGAAGGATTTATGATACAAGGTGGATGCCCTAACGGAAATGGAATGGGTGGACCAGGACACTCTATAAGAGGTGAATTTAGAGGTAATGGATTTACTAATAATTTAAAGCATGAAGCAGGAGTATTATCTATGGCTAGAACTATGGCTCCTAACTCAGCAGGGTCTCAATTCTTTATAATGCATAAAAATTCTCCACACTTAGATGGTCAATATGCTGCATTTGGTAGAGTAATAGAAGGTATGGATGTAGTTAATGAAATAGCTACAACTGCTACTGATAGAGCAGATAAGCCTAAGACTCCACAAGTTATGAAAAATGTAACTGTTGAAACTTTTGGTGAAGATTACTCAGATGTAGAGAAAATGTAATTTATTTCTAAAATATTACAATAAATAAACTATTTACAATCTAATTACTTTGTTTTAAAATAATATAGATAAATCCTAAAAAACATATAAAATAAAAACCAGTTAATATTTTAAACCTAAATTTTAACCTACACTAATAATTTGGTTAAAAGATTAAATGAAAATTATACAAAAAAAGGAAGGTAAATACCTTCCTTTTTTACTACATATTTTTAACTGCTGTAGTTAAGTTTGGAACTAATTGTTTCTTTCTAGAAACAACACCTTCTGCAAATACACCTTGAGATGCATCTACACTAAATGCTTCAGATATTATATTATCCCCAGCTTTGTATATTAAATAAGAACCTTCTTTTATGATATCAGTTATAGCAAGTACTAACATATCGTATTCAGTTGAGTGTATATATGATAAGAATTCATCTTTTTTAGCTAATATAGAATCTATATCTAAAGTAAATACTTGTCCTATACCAACTCTTTTTCCACTCATATCAAACTCTTTAAAGTCCATGTTAACTATTTCTTCTATACTATATTCATCTAAAGATGTACCAGCTTTAAACATTTCCATAGCATAGCTCTCCATATCAACTTCAGCTATTTTACTTAACTCTTCACAAGCTAATTTATCCATTTCAGTAGTAGTTGGAGATTTGAATAATAATGTATCTGATAATATAGCAGATAATAAAAGGCCAGCTATATGCTTAGGAACTTCTACATTATTTTCTTTGAACATTTGATATACTATAGTACATGTACATCCAACAGGCATTACTCTTATAGATATAGGTACTTCAGTGCTTATTTCAACTTTATGGTGGTCTACAATTTCAACTATATTAGCTTTTTCTATGCCATCAGCAGTTTGAGCAAGTTCGTTATGGTCAACTAAAACAACATCCTTATTTTCTATATCTGTTAATAACTCAGGTGCATCTACATTAAAGTAATCTAGTGCAAATTGAGCTTCCTTTCTAACTTCTCCTAAAGCATAAGGCTTAGCATCAAAACCTAATTGATTTTTTAAATACGATAAAGAAATTGAAGAACATATAGAATCTGTATCTGGATTCTTATGTCCGAAAACTAATAAACTCATTTTATGTCTCCTTTCAAAATATAATTAAAATAGAACTATTAATATTTAATAGTAAATTTAATTATCATAATTTAATTTATACCACAAGTATATTTATTAATAACAAAAACATTATACCAAAAGGAGGAATTCATGTGTTGCAAAAAAGAAAAAAATTTAAGAAAGTGCATGTATTATTGTTCTTTTTTATAATATTAGCAAGTGGAGCATTGTTTATATTTAATGAATTTAAAAAAGAAAGTACATATAAAGACAGTACTAAAATAATGGATACATTAAATCAAGTATTACATATAAGTACTGTAAAATATAATTACAGTAATATAGTAGAAATAAAAAAGGACAAAAGTATTAATAATATAACAATACCATTTACAGAAAAGACATTCATTATAAAGTATAATGGAGTGATAAATGGAGGCGTAAAGCCAGAAGATATAGAGATTACAAATAACACTGAAGATGAAATAGATATAGAAATAAAAAAGTGTCAAATTTTAGATCATTATATAGATGACGAAAATATATATGTTTATGATATTAAAAATTCAATATTTAATAAGTTAGATACACAAGAAATATTAGATGATATAAGTAGTATAAAAAAAGATTATGAGAATAAAATTATAAGTGAAGGATTTTTAGAAGAAGTTGAGGAAAATACTAAGGTGAGTATAGAAAATATATTAAAGGAAATTGGATATAGTGTAGTAAATGTAAATTTTAAATAATGTTTAAAACATTATATTTAGAATCCTTTTATTATATAATTTTTTTTATGTTATAACCTACTATAATCATTTTTATATTATGAAAAATAGTATCTAAAAAATGTAAAGAAAATTAGATAATAAATAATTATATACAAAGAGTAAAATATGATGGAATTATTATAAAAATATCTAAAAATAAAATGTAAATGTTTTCTTTTTGTTTTAAAAACAAAATATGTTGACAGTTTTAGAGCTATAAGATACTATTTAAGTATAATATTATTGTTAAAAAACTAACATTGATTTATATAAAATTTATTTTCAGGGGGAATAGAGATGAATAAAAATATAAAGTCAGAGTTAAATGTAGATAATATGGTAAATGATTTAGTAGTAAAAGGAAATAAAGCTAAAGATGAAATGTTAAAATTAGACCAAGAAGCAGTTGATAAAATAGTTGCTGCAATGGCTAAAGCAGGATTAGAAAAACATATAGAATTAGCTCAAATGGCAGTAGAAGAAACTAATAGAGGGATATTTGAAGATAAGGTTACAAAAAATATATTTGCTACAGAGTATATTTATAATAGTATAAAATACACAAAAACAGTTGGTATAATAGAAGAAAATGATGAAGAAGGATATATGATGGTTGCAGAGCCAATAGGTGTTGTAGCAGGGGTTACTCCAGTAACTAACCCAACTTCAACAACAATGTTTAAAGCATTAATATCTATAAAAGGAAGAAATCCAATAATATTTAGTTTCCATCCATCAGCTCAAAAATGTTCATCTGAAGCTGCAAGAGTATTAAGAGATGCAGCTATAGAAGCTGGAGCACCAGAAAACTGCATTCAATGGATAGAAACACCATCATTAGAAGCATCAAGTGCTCTTATGAAACATAACGGAGTATCTTTAATATTAGCAACTGGTGGTTCTGGAATGGTTAAATCAGCTTATTCTTCAGGAAAGCCTGCTTTAGGTGTTGGGGCAGGTAACGTACCTTGTTTTATAGAAAAATCTGCAGATGTAAAACAAGCAGTAAATGATTTAATATTATCTAAAACTTTTGATAACGGAATGATATGTGCATCAGAACAAGCTGTTATAGTAGAAGAAAGTATATATGATGAAGTAGTAGGATTAATGAAGGCTTATAATTGCTACTTTGTTAATGATAAAGAAAAGGAATTATTAGAAAAAACAGTAATAAATTCAGATACAAAAGCTATAAATTCTAATATAGTTGGTCAAACACCATATAAAATAGCTCAAATGGCAGGTTTTGAAGTTCCAAAGGATGCTAAAATGATAGTTGCTGAAATAGGTGGAGTAGGAATAGATTATCCTTTATCTAAAGAAAAGTTAAGTCCAGTACTTGCTTGTATAAAAGTAAAAGATGCTCAAGAAGGAATACAAAGATGTATAGAAATGACTGAGTTTGGAGGATTAGGACATTCAGCTGTTATACATTCAAATGATGATGATATAATATTAGAATTTAGTCAAAAAGTAAGAACAGGAAGATTATTAGTAAATGCACCTTCTACTCATGGTGCAATAGGGGATATATATAACGTTAATACACCATCATTAACTTTGGGATGTGGATCTATGGGGAACAATTCTACAACAGATAACGTATCAGCAGTAAATTTAATAAATATAAAAAAGGTTACTAAAAGAAGAGTAAATATGCAATGGTTTAAAGTGCCTGAAAGAATATACCATGAAGTTGGTTCAGTACAATATTTAGAGAAATTACCTGAAGTTGAAAGGGTAATGATAGTTACTGATAGAGTTATGGTTCAATTAGGATATGTTGAAAAATTAGAGTACCACTTAAGAAAAAGAAGAAATCCAGTTATGATAGATGTATTTGAAGATGTAGAACCAGACCCATCTGTAGATACAGTTTTAAATGGTGCTGAAGCTATGAGAAAGTTTAAGCCAGATACAATAATAGCTTTAGGTGGAGGGTCTGCAATTGATGCCGCTAAAGGTATGTGGTTATTCTATGAAAATCAAGATGCAGATTTTGAAGATTTAAGACTTAAATTTATGGATATAAGAAAGAGAGTTTATAAATTCCCTAAGCTAGGAAGACAGGCAAAAATGGTAGCTATACCAACTACTTCAGGAACAGGTTCAGAGGTTACATCTTTTGCAGTTATAACTGATAAAGTAGATAATATAAAATATCCTTTAGCTGATTATGAGTTAACGCCAGATGTAGCTATAATAGATCCTACATTTGTAATGACTGTACCACCAGCAGTTACAGCTGATACAGGCTTAGATGTATTAACTCATGCTATAGAAGCTTATGTTTCTACAATGGCAACTGATTATACAGATGCATTAGCTATGAAGGCTATACAAATGGTATTTGAATATTTACCAAAATCATACAAAGGAGCTAATACAGCAGAAGGAAAAGAAGCTAGAGAGAAAATGCATAATGCTTCTTGTATAGCAGGTATGGCATTTGCAAATGCATTTTTAGGTGTTAACCACTCATTAGCTCACAAATTAGGTTCGGAATTCCATATACCACATGGAAGAGCTAATGCAATATTATTACCTCATGTAATAAAATACAATGCTACTATGCCAAGTAAATTTGCGGCATTTCCAAAATATAAGTCGTTTGTAGCAGATAAGAAATATGCTGAAATTGCAAAAGTATTGGGATTAAAAGCCAACACTACAGAAGAAGGTGTTAATAGCTTAGTTGAAGCTATAAGAAACTTAATGAAAGAATTAAATATGCCTATGACTATACAAGCATGTGGAATAGAAGAGGAAACTTATTTTGCAGCTATAGATAGATTAGCTCTAGATGCATTTGATGATCAATGTACTCCATCGAATCCAAGATTGCCATTAGTAACGGAATTAGTTCAAATATATAAGGATATATATAAAGCAAAACCAATAGTAAATAAAAAAGATAAATCATTAGATAAAGTAGATGCTTAGTGATTTCAAGGATATTAATGTATAGATTCTAATACAATTAATTATAAATGATAAAATAAAATAAAAATGAAGTCCTGATAAGGACTTCATTTTTATTTTTAATTTGAACTAAGATTTAAACATTCTAACCTTCTCAAATTCATTTTTTATATTTATTACACAATTATCATAATTAACTTCAAAATTAGCAAAGGCAGAAAATAAATCTATATCTCTCATTAAATGAACAGTCATTATATTGCTTTCTTTATTTATTCTAAGTATTAATGACCTAACATATGGAAATTGAACTCTAGAATTAAAGAAACCATTACTATCGGTATCTATATCTAAACTGCGATAGTTTATGTCTATGAATAAATCAATATCATTGTTTTCTTCTCTTATAATTCTATAATCAAAATCTATATCTAAATTTAAATTGCCTATATTTAACACGTAATCACCTCTTAAAATTTGTTTATATAAAACAGTATTATACCATATAATTTATATTTAAAAATGAATACAAAGAGAGCCTATGTTGGGGGAACAAAGGCTCTAAATTGGGGGAGATTGAGTTAAATATTTAATTTTACATTAATATTATTGACCCAAAATCTAAATTTATACATTAATATTATAAAAATATTATCTTTTTTTATTTATAAATTTAGGCCCAAGATATTTTCTGATATCATCTTCAGATGAAAAATCGTCTATAAGTATTTCTCTACCTGTTTCTTCAAATACTACTAAAACTTCGCAATCACCTTGTAAAAAGAATTTTCTAACTGTTTCTTCTCTAACTTCTCTAACTTTAGTTATATTCTTTTTTGTTTTTTCGTAGTCCTTAGTATAATAACTATCCATCATGTTTATTATCTTTGTATATCTATTCATGAAATAACCTCCTATAAATATTCTAAAAATATGTGTTATAATAATTGTTTGTATTAACTTAATAATTATAACAAGGAGTAATAATAATGACTAGTATAAAAAAGGATCAAGTTTTAAATTGCATAAAATATTCAAATGAAAATAAGTTATTTGATAAATTAAATAATGTTTATAAAATGTTACCAAGTGGAGACTGTAGTGGATGCGGAAACTGTTGTATGGAGTCTGTTGGAACTAATTTGATTGAATTTATAAATATATTTAATTATTTAGAATCTAAACCTGAACTAAAAAAGAAGTGTTTAAGTAAGATAATTGATTATTACTTCTTAGAATATATAGAAAAGAAACCATGTCCATTTAAAGATGATGATAATAGATGTATGATATATGAGGTTAGGCCATTAAATTGTAGATTATTTGGTCATTGGAAAAAAGAAGATTATAATAAAAATTTAAATAATGTAACTGAGAGAAATATAGAATATCAAGGTTTAATAAAATCTAAATATGGATTTGATATTAGCGATAAAGTAGTAAATTTTAAAATAAAATATTGCGAAAGCTTTATACCAGAAGAAAGATATTTAAATAAAAGTGAGCGATTAGAGTTTGCAGATAATTTGATGATATTAGATTCAAATATATACTCTAAGGGAATTATAGATATAGAGTTCAAGGATAGAGGAGTCGTTGAGTACTTTATAGAAAACTTATTACATGAAGATACTGCATATAATATAAAAATAAGAGTATCTAAAGATGAAAAAGTTAGAAATAGAGCGATTAACAGATTGAAAAGAATATTATTATAAAAGGTGATTTAATGAAGTTAATAAATATATTAGGGAATACTTTTWAAATCATTTAGAGAAAATAATATAGAGTTAAATCATCATTAATTTCTTCAATTAGTTATTTAATAGATTTAGATGAAGTTGATTACACATTGAAAGATGGAGATTTGCTTTATTATACAAAAAGCGAGTGATTTATGTTAAAATAGATATGTATGGAAAAATAGATAAAGGGTGGACGATATGGAATACGAAAAGTGGGATGAAGTATTAGCGCCTTATAATAATGCGGTAGAGGAACTAAAAGTAAAATTTAAAAATATAAGAAAAGAATTTTTAACAAAAGGAGAATACTCTCCTATTGAATTTGTAACAGGAAGAACAAAGAAGATAGCATCAATTGTTTCTAAAGCAAAAAGATTAAATATACAAGATATCGAAGCGGAAATGGAAGATATTGCAGGTATAAGAATCATGTGTCAGTTTGTTGAGGATATATACAATATTGTAAATTTAATTAAATCTAGAAGTGATATGAGTATAGTTTATGAAAAAGACTATATAAAGAATTTCAAGGATAGTGGATATAGAAGTTATCATGTAATAATAAAATACCCTATACATTCGATTGCAGGGTCTAAAGAGATTTTATGTGAAATACAGATAAGAACACTTGCTATGAACTTTTGGGCAACAATAGAACATTCTTTAAAATATAAATATGAGCATTATATTCCAGAAGCATTAGCTGTTAGATTGAGAAGAGCAGCAGATGCAGCTTTCTTACTAGACCAAGAAATGAGTGAAATTAGAGAGGATATAATGAAAGCTCAAGTTATGTATCAAGTAAAGTCTGTTACATTAAGAGATGTCTTAGATAAAATTCAAGAATTATATAATGTAGGCGAAACGCATAAGGCTATAATATACCAGAGAAGATTAGATAAGGTAGATAACGAAAGAGATATAACTGAAATACTTCAGTTAAAAAAGGAAATAGATTCTTTATTACAAGAATATAAACATAAAGTAGACAATTAGACAGTTATCCAATGAAGGGTAACTGTCTTTTTTGGAAATATTAAGATATATAATATAATGATACGATAAAAATGCAATATTAGAAAGGACAGAAAATATGAGTTTATATGCAATAGGCGATTTACATTTCTCAACATCAGTAGAAAAGCCAATGAGTATATTTGGAGATAAATGGGATAAGCACGAAGAAAAAATAATACACAGTTGGAAAGAAAATGTTAAAGAGGACGATGTAGTTTTAGTATTAGGTGATACATCTTGGGGAATTAACTTACAGGAAGCTAAATCAGATTTAGATATTATAAGTAATCTTTTTGGAAAAAAAATATTTATAAAAGGAAATCATGATTATTGGTGGACTACAGTAACAAATTTAAATAAATTATATGATGATATGAAATTTTTACAAACTAATTTTTATGAATATGGAGATTATGCTATATGTGGTGGAAGAGGATGGATTTGTCCTAATGATTTTAAATTTGATGAAAATGATGAAAAAATTTATAAAAGAGAGGAAAATAGAATTAGATTATCGTTACAAGCAGCAAAGAAAAGTGGATATTCAAAATTTATTGTAATAACTCACTATCCTCCAACAAATGATAAATTAGACGAATCTTTATTTACTAAGTTATATGAAGAATATGGTGTAGAAAAAGTAATATATGGACACTTACATGGAAAAGAATCATTTAAAATGGGTCTAAAAGGAATAAGAAATGGAGTAGAGTATACATTAGCTTCTTGTGATTATACAGATTTCAAATTAATAAAAATAATGGATTAATAAACCAGTAAATTGTAAATACTATCAAATAAAATGTTTAAATATATAAATTAGAAAAATACTATAATAAAAAAGGAGAATTAGCATATGAGATGGATTCTAGTGTTTTTATTTTTATATTTTATACCTTTGATAGTATTATTTAAAAATTATAATAATATTAAAAGATCTTTTATATATGGAAGTACTTATGTTATTCTAGTTACGACTATAGTAATAACAAATATGTATATTAGTGGATTAAATAATATAAAAGAAGTTATGAGTTATGAAAATTACTCTTTTGAAAATGAATATCCAATAGATAATCTTGAGAAAGAAGATAAATATGTAGCTAATACATCTGAATCTAAAAAAGAAGAAGTTAACGAAATTGAAGATGATAAGGAAAATGTAATAGCTGCAAATAATAATGAAGAGCAAAATAAAGATATAGATACTTATAACGTAAAAAAACAAGATAAAGATCTTATTTATGATTTTAAGAAAGAGATTTATCAAATTGAACTTAAGGCACTTATTCCAATGAGAGAATGTATTCCTTATACAAAGAATATAGCTGAGAATTTAAAGAAATTAGACCAAGTAAGAGATGACTTAGAATATGCATCTTATATGTGTAGAGAGGTTATATCATTGTACAAAACTATGGATATACCTCAGTTATCAGATGATAAATATACTAAAGTTATAGATGATGCTAGAAATGACGTGAAAACAGCCTATGAATTAAGAGAAAAGGCTATGGAATCTGCAATTACCCTTATAGATACTAAAAATCCTAAATATATAGGTGAAATCACAGAGTATCTTAGTTTATCAGATAATCATATAGCAAACTTTAAAAATAGATTAAAAGATTTAAATACAATCATAGATAAACAATAGTAAAAATGTATACTCAATATTTATATAATATCTGAGTTTATCAGATAATCATATAGCAAACTTTAAAAATAGATTAAAAGATTTAAATACAATCATAGATAAACAATAGTAAAAATGTATACTCAATATTTATATAATGAGTATACATTTTTAATTATCAATAATCTATTTAAAATATAATAAACCAAATTTTGATTTATAATTTAACATATGATATAATGTGTTAAATTAATATGGTAAATGGGAATTTGGAAGGAAAATATGACTAAATTAAATATATGTATAGATATAGATGGAACTATAACTAATCCATATCACTTTATTTCATACTTAAATGAGTTATATAATAAGAATATAACTGAGGAAGAATGTAGTACGAATAATTGGRGACATTTATAT
>NZ_CP048741.1:2219511-2223727 GCF_018336475.1 Romboutsia sp. 13368 | reverse complement strand
GAGGCAATCAAATGATAGAACTAAATTTAAAAAATAAAAAAGGAAAAATWAATGTAAAAAGTAGTGAAGTAAAAGATATTTTAGAATCGCGTCCTGACTTTGAGTATGTACAAGATATTTCAGCAACAATAAACCAAGAAAGAATAATGGTGTATGATTGTCAATTATCAAAAGAAATATTTAATTTAGATGATATAGAAGAAATAAAAGAAGAGATGGGACAAAATATAGATGATTCTTATTTTGACGTTTTATTTGAAGATATAAGAGCATATTTAAAGGATGCTACAGATGAAATAGAAGAAGAAATACAAGAAAAATATATATTAGATAATGTAAGATGTTATTTTGATATATATAATATCGATGAAACATTTACTGACTTTAAATTTGTATTTCTTATAAGTTTTAAAGATATTAAGATAGCATCTCTTACAAATTTATCTAAGTTAATAGGTAAAAGACAATTATCTGGTGCATCAAAATTTTATAGTTAAAAATAAAAAAAGGTAGAGTTTTATGATTTAATCATAAAACTCTACCTTTTTATTTTAATTAATATAAATTTAAAATTTATTTATAAAGAAAAAATATATATAWTTAARMTTTATTTATAAAGACAAAATATATATAATTAAGCTTTATTTATAGAACCAAATAACTCCATTTTTTCTTTAACAGTTGTTTTTATAGCTTCAAATCCGGGAGCTAAAATCTTACGAGGGTCAAATCCTTTACCTTGTAAGTCTTTTCCTTCTTCTATGTACTTACGAGTAGCAGCAGCAAATGATAATTGGCACTCAGTATTAACATTTATTTTAGATACACCTAAAGATATAGCTTTTTGTATCATATCAGCAGGTATACCAGTTCCACCATGTAAAACTAATGGCATATCTCCAGTAGCATTGTTTATAGCTTCTAAAGCATCAAAGTTTAATCCTGTCCAGTTTTCAGGATATTTTCCATGTATATTACCTATACCAGCAGCTAACATATCAACACCTAAGTCAGCTATTAATTTGCATTCAGCTGGGTCTGCGACTTCACCCGCACCAACAACACCATCTTCTTCCCCACCTATAGAACCAACTTCTGCTTCTACAGAAATTCCTTTAGCATGTGCTATTTCAACTACTTCTTTAGTTTTTGCTATATTTTCTTCTATTGAGTAGTGAGAACCATCAAACATAACAGAAGAGAATCCTGCTTCTATTACTTTTAAAGCGCCTTCATAACTACCATGATCTAAATGTAATGCAACTGGAACAGTTATATTTAATTCTTCAAGCATTCCATTAACCATACCAACTATAGTTTTATATCCCCCCATATATTTACCAGCGCCTTCAGAAACACCTAATATAACAGGTGAATTGTTTTCTTGAGCAGTTAATAAAACAGCCTTAGTCCATTCTAAATTATTGATATTAAATTGACCTACTGCATATTTACCTTCTCTAGCCTTATTTAACATTTCTTTTGCAGAAACTAGCATAGTAAAAACCTCCATAATTAAATTGATTTTAAATTCTTCACAATTTAAATTTGACTTTATAAAATACTAAATTGTAAAATCTACCCATCAATATTATTATAACGTTTATGGAAAAAAAGTACATAGTAAATTGTAATAACTTGAAATAAAAAGTATAATAATACTTAAATAAGAGTGAATAATAATTTTTTATATAGAAAGGAAATATGTTATGCCACAAATAAAGATAAGAGGAATAAATGAAAATCAAATATGTGAAATAAGTGAAAAAATGATAGATGAATTAGTAGACGCAGTAAAATGCCCAAGAGACTACTTTGAAATAGAATGCATAAAGTCTGTAGCTATAAGAAATGGAAAAATAGCAGATGTATATCCTTTTGTAGAAGTAGCTTGGTTTGATAGAGGCCAAGAAGTACAAGATACTGTTGCAAAAATAATAACAAATAATATAAGAGAAAGTTTAAATATAGAAAGTATGGATTTAGCATTTACAGTTTTCGAAAAAGAAAAATACTATGAGAATGGAGAACATTTTTAATGGGAAAAAAAATGCGTGTAGATAAATTACTTTCTAATGTAGGTGTAGCAAGTAGAGCGGAGTTAAAAAAATATTGTAAACAAGGGCTAATATCTGTAAATGGTAAAGTTATAAATAATCCAGGTGTACAAGTTGATTCTGAAAATGATGAAGTTATGTTTAATGGAGAAAAAATAGTATATAGAGAATTTGTTTATATAATGTTAAATAAGCCAGATGGATACATATCTGCTACATTTGATAAACATGACCCTATAGTATTAGATTTGATAGACCAATCGTATTTAGTGTTTGAACCATTTCCAGTAGGAAGATTAGATAAAGATACAGAAGGTCTATTAGTTCTTACTAATGATGGACAACTTGCCCATAGAGTATTATCTCCTAAAAAGCATGTACCAAAAACTTACTATGCAAAAATACAAGGTAGAGTAACAGAAGAAGATATACTTGCATTTGAAAAAGGTGTAGTACTTGATGATGGATACGAAACTATGCCATCACAATTAAAAATATTAAAAAGTGATGATATGTCGGAAATAGAACTTACAATTCATGAAGGAAAATTCCACCAAGTAAAAAGAATGTTTGAGAGTGTAGGTAAAAAAGTAGTATACTTAAAAAGACTTTCTATGGGAAAATTAAAATTAGATCAAAGCTTAGAGTTAGGAGCTTATAGAGAACTAACTGAAGAAGAAGTTAAATTAATAGAAGAAAGATAATTTCATAATATAAAAACGAGCGGAGGTAACATTAGTGAAAAGAAGAGACGTTATAGAATTTGAAGTAGACAAAATGGAGTTTGGTGGAACATCTGTAAGTAAATATGGAAACAGAGATATATATATGAAGGGTGGAATAACTGGGCAAAAAGTTAAGGCTGCTGTAAAAAGAACGAAAAGTGGAAAAGCAGACGTTAAGATGTTAGAGTTATTAGAAAATTCACCAATAGAAACAGAAACTCCTTGTAAGCATTTTAATGAATGTGGAGGATGTACTATATTATCTGTTCCTTATGAAAAGCAATTAGAAATCAAAGAAAGACAAGTTATGGATTTATTCTTACAACAAGACTTATTTGGTTTTAAATTCTTAGGAATACAAGGAAGCCCTCAAAATAAATTATACAGAAATAAAATGGAGTATACTTTCGGAGATGAAATGAAAGATGGACCATTAACATTAGGTCTTCATAAAAAAGGAAGACATATAGATATAATGACAGTTGATGGTTGTTTTTTAGTTGACCAAGATTTTATAAAAGTATTAACTTCAACAGTAGAATTCTTTAATGAAAAAGAACTTCCTTACTATAGAACTGTAAATCATAAAGGATATTTAAGAAACCTTGTAGTTAGAAAAGGTATAAATACTAATGAACTTATGGTAAATATAGTAACATCTTCTCAAATTGACTTTGATATGAACGAATATAAAGAGTTATTATTAAGCTTAAATACTGAAGCTGAACTAGTAAGTGTATTACACACTATAAATGATGGACTAGCAGATGCAGTAAATTGTGATGAACTAAGAGTATTATATGGAAGAGATTACATCCATGAAGAAGTCTTAGGACTAAGATTTAAAGTTTCTCCATTCTCATTCTTCCAAACTAATACTAAAGGAGCAGAGGAGCTTTATACTATAGCTAGAGAATTTGTAGGAGACCACAATGATAAAGTAGTATTTGACTTATATAGTGGAACAGGAACAATAGGTCAAGTTATGGCAAAGGCAGCTAAAAAAGTTTATGGTATAGAAATAATAGAGGAAGCTGTAGTTGCTGCAAATGAAAATGCTAAGTTAAATGGATTAACTAACTGTGAGTTTGTTGCAGGAGATGTTGCAAAAACTGTTAAAAATTTAAAAGATAAGCCAGACTTAATAATAGTAGACCCACCAAGACCAGGAGTACACAAAGATGCAGTAAGAGATATATCTAACTTTGGTGCGAAAGAAATAGTTTATATATCTTGTAACCCTAAAACTTTAGTTCTTGACTTAGTTGAATTTAAAAAGTACGGATATGAATTAGAAAAAGTAAAATGTATGGATATGTTCCCAAATACACCTCATGTTGAAACTATCGTAAAACTTATAAAGAAATAATCAAAAATCCTTAGGACGTAAGTTTAGTCTAAGAGTTTTTTATTTTTTATATAGCAACTTTTAAA
>NZ_CP048741.1:2210595-2219486 GCF_018336475.1 Romboutsia sp. 13368 | reverse complement strand
TTAATTTTATAGGAATAAAAAATATAAAAATTCTAAATATAATAAAAGGATTATATTTAGGAGGACATAAAAATGAAATGTCTTAAAAGATTCTTAAAATATAAGTACATATTATTAGTTGCAATAATATTTGCCATATTTGCAAATATCAATATAGGTAATATGAGAGATGTATTACAAACAAATTTATCTCAAGGATTAAAGTCTATAAAAGTAACCGAAGAAAAAATTAAGATAGAGGAAAAAAATATATTTATAAATGCAAAAATGCCTAAAATTCATTATTATAATGAAGACGTAGAAAGGTATATAAATTCATATATAAGAAGGAATATAAATGATTCTATAAATAATCAAAGGCAATTGTCACAAATATATAATAATAATATAAAAACAGACATAAATATAGATTATCATATAGTTTTTGAAAATAGAAATTTATTAAATATGGTGATTTATAGAGAAATAAGGTATAAAGATAATAAATTTAAGTTAGAAAAAGATAGTTATATATTTGATTTAAATACAGGTCAAAGAGTATTCTTAAATAATCTATTAAAAGAAAATGAAGATTATAAAACTGTAATAGAAACCTATATAAAGCAACATATAAAACAAAATAAGATAAATATAGATAGCAATAAAATAAACATAGATAAATATACAAATTACGAAATAGTAGATGAGGGTTTAAATATTTATTTTAATCCCTATAAATCTAGTGAAAATAATGTAAGATATGAATTTAAGGTACCATTTGATATATTTAAAAATAAAATAAAAATTGTACAAACTAGCAATATAATTGCAAACATAGATACTCAGACGATAACAAAAAATAACAAGTATATAAACAGTGTTATAAATATACCTATAATAATAACTGATAATAAAGATTTATCAAAACATATAAATGATGAAATAACGACTAGTATAATGAAATTTTTCAATGATTCACAGCAACAAGCAAAAGATTATTATGAAGATTTACCAGAAGTAGAAAATAAATTTATTGCTAATGTTGACTTTGATATAAAGAAGAATAGTGATGATATATTAAGTATAATGATAATATATTATAAATATGCTGGGGGAGCACATGGAGAATATGAGAATGTAGCATATAATATAGATATAAATAATGGAAAGTTTATCTCATTAAAAGATTTATTTAAAGAGGAGATAGATTATAAAAGCATTATAAATGAAGAAATCAGAATACAAATAGAAGATTTAATTAAATCAAACGAAGAAAATAAAGGTGTATACGAGTTTAAAAGTATATCAGATAATCAAAAGTTCTATATTCAAGATGATAATTTAGTTATATATTTTGATTTATACGAAATAGCTCCTTATGCAGCAGGTATACCTGAATTTACGATAAATATTAGTAAAATAGATCATATATTAAAACCTGAATACAAAGAGATTTTTAAATAATAAAAGACCACTTTTTAAGTGGTCTTTTATATATTATATCTTTGGATTTAATGAGGCTATTTTAGTAACTGCAACATAAATTCTAGAAATTTCATACCAAGTTTTAAAGTCTACAACTCCAGATTGAGGAAGACCAAATATTCCTTGGAAGGTTCTAACAGCTTCAGCAGTACTATTTCCGTAAACTCCATCTTCTCTAACTTTAGGAATAGCAGGATAAGAGTTAGATATAGCGTTTAATTGATTTTGTATAGTTCGCACATCTTTTCCACTTGATCCAACTTGTAATGTATCTCCAGGATATGATACAGGAACACCACTAACCACAGGCGCGGTATTAAAAGTTATTTCATCTCCATAAAAATATCTTAAAATACTTTGATAGTCCATTCCTTGATCACCTAAATCTTTACTTCCCCATTGTGTCATTTCATTAGGGCATTGAGAATTTTTCCCATCACAATATTGAGCTAAAAGAGGTTGTCTAGCAGTAGGAGGTCTTTTTATAAATGTATTAAAAATATTGTCAACAACGACACTTATAGTGTCAAATATATTTCTATTATTTATAAATTTATGATCATATGCAGTAGATGATGTTATTGTGAAATTAAGTCCTTTACTTCTGTACCATTCTGTAAAAACTCTATTTAAAGTGAATGAAATTATTGCTATTACATTTGCATAAATAGTTTGTTCTGGCCAAGTAGAATATATCTCAGATGAAGCTACGTTTTTAATATATTCTTTAAATGGTATCCAGTAGTTTGGTGCGGAGTTATCATCAGGTAAACCATCATGAACAATTACAAATTCAGGAACCACTGGATTATCTAGAACAACAAATCCTGTTGGTGGAGGTAGCGGTTTTAAATCACTTTCAGGTATTTTAGGTGGAAATGTTCCAAAAAGGGTATTCTCTGGTATATTAAATACATTCTCATTTTGTCTAGAGTAGAAGTGTCTACGTTGTGTTTGTGCATTTAAAGGAACATTTTGTCTAGATTCTATAGTAGGAAATACTTGAGTTCCATCGATAATAACTGTTTCATATCCTTCTGCAATTACTTCTACTCTATATTGACTATAAGGTCTAACATCTGAAGGTTGTTGAGAATATTGAATATCAGGTGCATCTAATGTAATACCAGTAACCTGACCTGAATTATTAGTAGTTAAATTTTGATATAATTGAGTTTGACTTTGACCAGACTCAGGTGCTGTATAAATATTTACAATAGCATTTTCAATAGGCCTATTAGTTGCGTTATCTATAACACTGACTGTTAAGAAACCATTTGGCATATAATCACCTCTTTATATAAATAATACTTTTCTATATTCATACTATGAAGATAACTATTATTTTGTTAAGCTAAATGGAAATAATATATCTATAAAATATAAAGAGAGGATAAATTTATGAAATTAGAATTATTGGTGTTAGCCATAGCACCTATAGCAACGATTATATTATGGATATATTTAAAAGATAAATATGATAAAGAGCCAATAATTACTTTAAGTAAATTTTTTATACTAGGAGTATTAGTAAGCATATTGGCAATATATATTGAGGATATTTTTATAAAATTTAATAATTACAAGGACTTAGATTTATATTATATACATCTTTTATAGTAGCTGGATTAGCAGAGGAGTTAATAAAGGCTATCATTTTAATACCAAATTTAATAAGAGAAAAATATTTTAATGAGAAGTTAGATGGAATTATATACTCTGTATTTTTATCATTAGGATTTGCAACAGTTGAGAATATAATATATATATTATTTGAAGATCCAACATCTGTTTTTGAAGTTAGTATTATAAGGGCTATAATATCTGTTCCAGCTCATATGATGTTTGCAATAGTTATGGGATATTATATATCTAAGTATAAATTTAATAGTTCTAAATATAAAAAGAAGATATACTTAATAATATCTATAATAGTTCCTATTTTATTACATGGAATTTTTGATTTTATATTGATGATACAATATAGATGGTCTATTATAGTGTTTATAGCTTATATAGCATTTTTATGGAAAATTAGTTTGGATAAGTTAGATGAATATACAAATAACTCTAGAAAAAAGTTTTTAAGACGATACAGAGAATTTAGATATAAAAAGAGAAAGGACGATAAAATTGATTGAATTACCAAAAAAGTTTTTAGAAGATATGCAAGGTCTTCTTAATGATGAATATGAAAGTTTTATAAAAAGCTACGATGAAGCAAAAACTACAGGACTAAGAATTAATACCTTAAAAATAGATAAAGAAAAATTATTAAACTTAAATTTATATAAATTAAGTCCTATACCTTGGGCTAATGAAGGTTTCTATTATGATGAACAGATTGATAGACCAGGTAAAAGTCCATTACATGAAAGTGGAGCCTATTATTTACAAGAACCATCTGCAATGAGTGTAGTTCCACATCTAGATATAAAAGAAGGTGATAAAGTACTTGATATGTGTGCAGCACCAGGAGGTAAATCTACATATATACTATCAGAATTAAATGATACAGGATTATTAGTATCAAATGAAATAAATCCAACTAGAATAAGGGCATTAGGAGAAAATCTAGAAAGGTTTGGAGCTAGAAACTGTATAATAACAAATACTGATTCTAACAATTTAAGAAAAGTATTCACAGGATATTTCGATAAGATAGTAATTGATGCACCTTGTTCTGGACAAGGTATGTTTAGAAAAGATGAAGTTGCAATAACAGATTGGAGTTATGCTAAGGTACTAGAATGTCAAAGTATCCAAAAAGATATAATAAGAGATGGATATGATATGTTAAGTAATGGTGGAATATTAGTGTATTCTACTTGTACATTTGCAAAAGAAGAAAATGAAGATGTAATAAATGAATTTATATCTGAATATGAAGGTGCTAAGTTAATTGAAATGCAAAGAATATGGCCTCATAAGGTTAAAGGGGAAGGTCACTTCGTAGCTAAAATTCAAAAACTAGAAGATGAAGATTGTAATATAAAATATATAAAAATAAAAAATAATGATAAAGAAGTTAAAGATTATAGAGAATTTGAAAAGAAATTCTTAAATATATCTATGGGAAATAGATTTGATATAAGAGGTGAAAATTTATACTTATTACCTGAAGAGCATCCGGATACAAAAAAATTAAAGGTATTAAGATATGGTCTTCACTTAGGAATGTTAAAGAAAAATAGATTTGAACCATCTCATGCATTATCTCATTATTTAAAGATGGAAGATGTAAAGAATGTAGAAGACTTTAGTATAGAAGATAGTAAAGTTTTAGACTACTTAAGAGGAAATACTATAGAAACTGGAAAAAGTAGAGGTTGGGTTTTAGTATGTGTAGAAGGCATAGGACTTGGATGGGGAAAAGAGTCTAATGGTGTACTAAAAAACCACTATCCTAAAGGATTAAGAATAAATTATTAAAAAGTTAATAAAATCCCTAATATAGTTCAATAATAAAATATAAGTTTATATTAGGGAGGTTAGTCTATGGCAAATTTAAATGAAAATCAAGAATATGCAATATCTAAATTTCTAGAAAGATATGATTATGATGCTATATTAGATATATTAGAAGAAGCAGGAATAATAAAAGGAGATTTATATTTTCTAATAGAGTCTTGTCAGTATTCTGTAAACTTTGAATTTAGAAAAGCATTAAACTCTATACAAAAAATGAGTAGTCAAATGTTAAATAGAAGTGAAATTAAAAAACTTATAGCTAATTTAAATAATCTAGAAATAGGGGAACCTGAAGATATATTATCTGAATTAATAGAAAATATAAAAATTCAAATTGTAAATGAAGAATATATAGATTTTTTAGGAAGACTTTATAGACTGAAAGAAGCTTTATTCAAGTATATATTTGTTAGTACTAAAGAATCTAAAACATATAAGGTATCTATGCATGGATATATGGTATCAAAGAAAAATATACTATACACACTAAAAAAGAAGTATAATATTTATAGTGGCAACTTAATTAAAGGAGTTACTCAATACATAAATAGACATGTGAAAAAGACTAAAAGAATGGAAAAGGTAGTAGAAATATTAAATAATGAGAGGCTAGAAACTTTGATAAGGATGAGAAATGAAAGTCCTGTAGGACATGGTTTCAAAGGTGTAAGTAAAGAAGAAATAGAAAACATATACGGAAATCCTATGGAAGTTTTAAGAGATTTAGTTAAAGCATGTGAACTATTGGACTTAGGTATTAGTTCAAATAAATATGATGACATTAATGAGATGGTTATTCACATGATAGGGAGTAGTGAAAATCATTAATTTAGAGGAGATGGTATAAGTGAGTGAAAAGTTAAAAAAGGAGTTAATTGAGTGGGTAAAAGTAATTGCAACAGCTTTAGTATTTGCATTTATAATAACTCAATTTATAAGACCTACTTTAGTTAGAGGGGAATCAATGTATCCAACATTAGTAGAAAATGATTATTTAATAATAAATAGAATGGCTTATAAAATAGGGGAGCCAAAAGATGGTGATATAATTGTATTTAAAACTAATTTACTACAAGATGATGGAAAACCAAAAGATTTAGTGAAGAGAGTTATAGCTACAGAGGGACAACATATAAAAATAGAAGATTCTAAGGTATATGTTGATGGGAAACTTTTAAATGAACCATACATACATGACAATTATACTAGTGGTGATATAGATATGATTGTACCAGAAGGCGAAGTATTTACTATGGGAGACAATAGAGAAAAGAGTTTAGATAGTAGATATGAAGAAGTAGGATTAGTTAATGAAAAAGATATAATGGGTAAGGTTATGGTAAGATTATTCCCATTCAATAAAATAGGTAGTGTAAATTAGGTGAATATATGAGATTAGGTATATCTGCACTTTTATATAATTTGGATGATGCATTAGAATTATGTAGACAAATTAAGGATATTAATCATATAGAAATTGGACTAGACAATTTAGATGAATGTATAATATTACAAAAATATAAAGGTGAATTTAAAAGATTAGGATTATCGATAGGTATACATCTTCCAATGGAACTTAATTCATGTGAAAATATAAAATATATACAAAAATCATGGATAAATTTTATAAGAATTATGGAAGAAAATTTAAGTGAATTTAATATAAAGTACTTTAATATGCATCTAGGATATGTAATATCTGAAAGGTTAAATAAAAATAGAATAAAGTACTTAGATAATAGTGTAGAGTTTTTAAAAAAATTACTAGAAGAAGTTAATACTAAAATTTCGATTGAAAATACATATTCTAAAGATGGAGATTTTTCGAATATTGGATATATATATAAGGATTTTGAATATATATTTAATAAGATTGACAATGAAAAACTATGTTTTTGCTATGATACAGGACATTGTTTAATAAATAATAGTGATTATATAGGAAATCTAAATGATAAATTAATGGTTGCTCACTTAAGTGATAATGATGGTATTAATGATAGTCACTTAGGTATAGGGAGAGGAATCTTAAAAGAAACTGAAATACAAAAATTGATGAATACTAATTTAAAGTATTTAGTACTAGAAATTAATTATAATCATATAAAAGAGACTTTGGGGATTTTAAGTAAAATAAAAAGAGGGGTATAATACACCTCTTTTTACTATATTATTAAAGAAGGGAGTATATATTATGGGAAATATAAAAGTATGTATAGATAATAAAAATAGAGAATATAGATTAGATGATAAATCTTCAGGTATATTATTGGAAAGTATAGTAGAAGATATTGAAAGTGAATATAAGGGATATATAACTCTTGCAAATATAAATAATAAGTTAAGAGAATTGAGTTATGAGGTAAAGGAAGAATGTGATATAAAATTTATAGATACAACAAATGCAGATGGCTCGAGAGTATATTTTAGGACTCTATCTTTTATATTTATAATGGCTTGTGACGAACTTTTCAATAAACCAAAAGTTACAATTGAACATTCATTAGCAAATGGACTTTATTCTGAAGTTTATGTAGGAAATACTCTTCAAGAAAATGATATAATAAATATAAAAAATAAAATGCAAGATATAATAAATAAAAACTATAAAATAGAAAAGATATCTACAACTAAAGAAGAAGCTATTAAGATATTTGAAAGTAATAATATGTATGAAAAAGCGGAATTATTGAGATATAAAGAGTATAATGATGTAAAGATATATAAATGTAATAATAATATAGATCATTTTTACGGTCATATGTTACCTTCAACAGGACATATAAAAGTTTTTGATTTGAAGAAATATAGAAATGGAGTAATATTATTAGGTCCAAGTGAAAGTGATAAAAAAGAGCCAGCAAAATATATACCACAACCTAAATTAGCTAATATATATAAAGAAGCTGAAAATTGGGCTAAGGTTATGGAAATAGATAAAGTTACTACTTTAAATAAAATAATACAAGATAAGAAATATGGTGAAGTTATAAGAATAGTTGAAGCTTTACATGAAAAGAAATTATCTCAAATAGCTGACATGATAAAGAACAAAGGTAAAAGAGTTATACTTATAGCTGCGCCATCTTCGTCAGGGAAAACTAGCTTTGCTCATAGATTGTGTATACATCTTAAAGTTAATGGATTAAGTCCTGTTTCTATATCTTTAGATGATTACTTTTTAAATAGAGAAGATACTCCATTAGATGAATTTGGAAATTATGATTTTGAATCAATATTTGCAATTGATTTAGAAAGATTTAATTCAGACTTAAAAAGTTTATTAGAAGGTAAAGAAATAAGTTTACCTAAGTTTAACTTTAAGCTAGGAAAAAGAGAAGAAAATTATAAAAAATTAAAGATAAAAGAAAATCAACCAATAATACTAGAGGGTATACATGGTCTGAACCCTATATTAACATCTTCTATACCAGATGAAGATAAATTTAAGATATATATTAGTGCTTTAACTCAAATAAACTTAGATGATTATAATAGAATACCAACTACAGATTTAAGACTTATAAGAAGAATTGTAAGAGATTATAATTTTAGAGGATACAGTGCTAAGCATACGATTATGAATTGGAATTCTGTAAGAAGAGGGGAAAAGAAAAATATATTCCCATATCAAGAAGAAGCTGATATAATATTTAACTCAGCCTGTGTCTACGAGTTAGCAGTATTAAAAAAATATGCAAAACCATTACTAGAAGAAATAGAAAGTAGTGATGAGGCATATATAGAAGCTAATAGGCTTCTTAAATTCTTACAATATTTTATTGAATTAGAAGATACATCGGATATACCTTCTACATCTATATTAAGAGAGTTTATAGGTGGAAGTAAAATAGTAGATTAATTTAGAAAAGGGGTTGTATTGAAATATTTATTTTAATATAACCCTATTTATATTACATACGATATTTATAAATATTATATACTTAGGAGGAACA
>NZ_CP048741.1:2209494-2210582 GCF_018336475.1 Romboutsia sp. 13368 | reverse complement strand
CTTTCCACATCTATATTAAGAGAGTTTATAGGTGGAAGTAAAATAGTAGATTAATTTAGAAAAGGGRTTGTATTGAAATATTTATTTTAATATAACCCTATTTATATTACATACGATATTTATAAATATTATATACTTAGGAGGAACATATGAATAATTTATTAAAACAAGTAATAGATGAAAATAGAAAATATACTAATTATGGTCAAGTAGCTAGTTACATACCAGAATTAAAAAATGCAAGAAGAAATGATTTAGGAATATGTATAATAGATAAAGACAATAACATTTATACAAGTGGAAATTATAATACTAAATTTACAATACAAAGTATATCAAAGCCTATTGTTTTAGCTATGGCTTTAATGGATAATGAGTGGACTAGTGTGTTTTCAAAGGTAGGTATGGAACCAAGTGGAGATCCATTTAACTCAATAATGAAATTAGAAACTAATGATACAAAAAAGCCTTCAAATCCTATGATAAATGCAGGAGCTATAGTTACTACTTCTCTTATAAAGGGGAACACTTTAGAGGAAAAAGAAGAAAGAATGTTACAATTTTTTAGACGTTTAGCTAATAATGATAGTATAGGAATAAATTATGAAGTTTATAAGTCAGAAAAGTTAACTGGTGATAGAAATAGAGCTATGGCATACTTATTAAAGAATGATGGTTTTATAAATGGTGATGTAGAAGAAATATTAGACTTATACTTTAAACAATGTTCAATAGAGATAGATTGTGTAGATTTAGCAAGAATCGGTATAAATCTTGCAAAACATGGCGTAGATATAGAAAGTAATGAAAGATTAATTAGTGAAAAAGTTTCAAGAATGGTGAAAACATTTATGGTTACTTGTGGTATGTATGATGCATCTGGTGAATTTGCATTAAAAGTTGGAATACCTGCAAAATCTGGTGTAGGTGGAGGTATAATGGCATCAGTACCAGATGTAATGGGAATTGGAGTTTATGGACCGGCACTAGATAAAAAGGGAAATAGTATAGCAGGAGTTAAAGTTTTAGAAGACTTATCTGAAAAATTAGACTTGAGTATATTTTAAAATATAGAATTTAATTATAAT
>NZ_CP048741.1:2205398-2209461 GCF_018336475.1 Romboutsia sp. 13368 | reverse complement strand
AAATATATTTAAAGGGGTGGGGGAATGAAAGAAGTACTTATACTTAGAGATTTAGAGTGCATAAAAGCTATTGCACATCCACGAAGAATAGATATTTTAAAAGCATTTAATAATGCACCACTATCAGCTAAACAGTTATCTCAAATGCTTGATGAACCTCATGCAAAAATAAACTATCATATAAAAACACTTTATAAAGTGGGAATTTTAGACTTAGTAGAAGAAAAGATTAAATCAGGAATTGTAGAAAAATACTATTATCCAATGGCAAAAAATATACTTGTAGATAAAAATGTAATAAATATTTCGTTAAAAGAAGAAAATGAAGAAAAATATATATCAAAAATTGATGATATAATAGATTTATTTTATAAAGCAGTAAAAAATCAAGTATTAGAAGAAGAAAATATAAATAATTATAATGATATATGTCTTAATAATGATGAACTTATAGAGCTTAATAATACTATAAAATATAAAATAGAAGAGCTTATAGAAAAACGAAACAAAGAAGAGGAAAGCAAAAAATATAATATAATTATAGCCTCAATACCAGTATAAAAATAAGAATTATATAATGAAAAATAAGTATCAATGTTTATTGATGCTTATTTTTTGGGTATATTATATATAAATTAATTGAAAAGGAGAAATTGACATGCTTGTAATAGGACCACATATTTCAATATCAAAAGGATTTTCTAAAGCTGCACAAACTGCAGTAAATATAGGTGCAAATACATTTCAATTCTTTAGTAGAAACCCAAGAGGTGGTAATGCCAAAGCTTTTGAACAAAAAGATATAGATAAATTTCAACAAATAAGAAAGGAAAATAACTTTGGACCTCTTTTAGCACATGCACCTTATACTATGAACTTAGGTGGTGCTAAAGATGAAGTATATGAATTTGGTAGAAAAGTAATAAAAGAAGATATAGAAAGAATGGATTCTTTAGGAATAGAGTATATGTGTTTCCATCCTGGTAGCCATGTTGGTGGAGGAATAGACTTTGGAATACAAAGAATAGTTGATGCGCTAAATGAAACATTAACAGGTGACGAAAATATAACAGTATTACTTGAAACTATGTCTGGGAAAGGAACAGAAATAGGTTTTACATTTGAACAGATAAAAAGAATAATAGATGGTGTAAACCATAATGAAAAACTAGGTGTATGTTTAGATACATGCCATATATTCTCAGCAGGATATGATATTGTAAATGATTTAGATGGAGTTTTAGAAGAATTTGATAATATAATAGGATTAGATAAACTTAAAGCAGTACATTTAAATGATAGTATGATGCCTTTTGGAGCTAAAAAAGATAGACATGAAGTAATTGGAGAAGGTGAGATAGGATTAAATGCTATCATAAACTTTATGAGTCATCCTAAATTAAACCATTTACCATTCTTCCTAGAAACACCTTTAGAAGATGAAGGTCACAAAAAAGAAATAGCTATGATAAAGGATATATTATCTAATAAATAGATTTTGATTATATAAAGTAATAGCCTTATAATATAATTAATAGTAAATTTATATTATAAGGAGGGGGAAGAACATGAAGTTATTAGGTAAAACTAATATGGATATAAATAGGGTAGGATTTGGTGGTATACCTATTCAAAGAATAACACAAGAAGAAACTAATAAAGTTGTTGACGAACTAGTAAATAATAATGTTAACTTTATAGATACAGCTAGAGCATATACTATAAGCGAAGAATATATAGGAAATGCAATTGAAGGAAGAAGAGAAAAGTTTTTTATTGCAACTAAAAGTATGTCTAGAGATTATGAATCAATGAAGGAAGATATAGAAATAAGTCTTAAGAATTTAAAGACAGATTATATTGATTTATACCAATTACATAATGTTAAGTTAGAAGAATATAAAACTATATTTGAAGATAATAAGGCATATAAAGCATTAGTAGATGCTCAAAAAGAGGGAAAAATAAAGTATATAGGAATAACTAGCCATAGTTTAGAAACTATAGAAAAGGCTATAGAAGATGAGAAATTTTCGACTATACAATTTCCTTATAATATAATTGAAGATCAAGCAGATGAAGCATTTAAAAAAGCTAATGAAAAAGGTATAGGTACTATAGTAATGAAACCATTAGCAGGTGGAGCAATAGATGATGCAAAGTTAGCTATAAAGTATATTCTATCAAAGGAKTATATAGATGTAGTAATACCTGGTATGGAAAATATAGATCAGGTTAAAGAAAATGTGTCAGTACTTGAAGATATCAATATAACAAAAGAAGATGAAGAAAAAATACTAGAGATAAGAAATTATATGGGAAATAAATTCTGTAGAAGATGTGAATATTGTATGCCATGCCCATTAAATATAAATATACCTCAAAACTTCTTATTAGAAGGATATTATACAAGGTATAATCTAAAACAGTGGGCAAAAGATAGATACTCGTCATTAGAAGTAAAAGCAAGTGAATGTGTAGAATGTGGATTATGTGAAACTAAATGTCCATATGAACTTCCTATAAGAGATATGTTAAAAAATGTAGCATCTAAACTTGATTAGAAAATAGTGTATAGATAATAATAAAGAGAACTTACTTGTTTTAAGTTCTCTTTTATATATAAATTACTTTTTAGATATAACGTAAGATACATTATATTCTGAAATAGGATAAAGTTCTATTTCAACTCTAGGATTATCTTTATCTATAAAGTCAAATAATAATACTGGTTTAAGTTGTTTATCATTTTTTATTATTCCACTTTTTTCTATGCCATCACATATACTTTTAGGATAGTTATGTAAATCACCCATACGTTTATTTGGGAAATATAACTTTAAGATAGTTATTAAATCTTCCTCTATTGTTTCTCCAGTGTATTGTTGGTTTATAAAACCTGCAATCATATTTTCATATGCTAGATATTTAGAGTGTTTACCTGTTGATGGCATCCATGCTTGACCATGTATATTGTGAAGTTTAAAATTTGATTTACTTATAGGTCTACCTGGTATTGTTAGTTTAATCAAAATATCACCATCCTTATACTCTAGTTATTATAAAACTAATATTTAATTAATGAAAGGTTTTTTATGAATAAAGATAAATTAAAAGAATTTTGTAAATCTATTGGTATTGATTGTGTAGGAATTGCAGGCATTGGTCCATACAATGATTTAGAAAAGATAATAAAACGAAAATTATTAAATGGATATGTAACCGGAATGGAAGAACCTATTATAGAAAATAGGGTTAATCCAAAAGAAACTATGAAAAATGTAAAATCTATAATAGTATGTGCATTTCCTTATTATATTGGTGATTTAAAAGATAGCAACTTATCTAAATATTGTTATGGAAAAGATTATCATATAGTAGTAAGACAGATGCTACAGCAAGTATGTGATTATTTATTTGATAATATAGATGACTTTGAATATAAAGTTTTTGCTGATAATGGCCCGTTAGTAGATAGATATTTGGCTTATATTTCTGGAATTGGATACTTTGGAATAAATAATAACATAATTACAGATGAGTATGGATCATATGTATTTATTGGATATATAATGAGTAATTATGAGTTTAAAGCGGATTCTCCGTCAGAAAAAACGTGTATAAAATGCGGAAAATGTGTAAAATATTGTCCGGGAAATGCTCTCTTGGGAAATTATGAAATGAATCCAAAACGATGTCTTTCATATATAACACAGAAAAAAGGAGAATTAGAATTAGAAGAAAAAAGTTTATTAGAGGCGAATAAAAATATTTTTGGTTGTGATATTTGTCAGGATGTATGCCCTCATAATAAAAATATTCCAATTACAAATATAAAAGAATTTAAAGATGATATTATACTTAAGCTAACTGAAGAAGAAATTAATAATATATCTAATAAAGAATTTAAACGAAGATATGGAGATAGAGCATTTAGCTGGAGAGGTAAGAACATAATAAAAAGAAATATAGATTTAGTTTTAAAGAAGCCTAAATAGAATTATAAAAAGGCTTCTTTTTTTATATTGGAAAGAAAGTCTAACTTCATACATATACTTTAATA
>NZ_CP048741.1:2202942-2205393 GCF_018336475.1 Romboutsia sp. 13368 | reverse complement strand
AAATATATTATATAACTCAACTTTTACAAGCTAGTAGTCATAGAATATATAAAATGATAGAAGGGGGGAGGGGCAATGTTACATTTTAATAATACATCTGAGATAGAACCTCTAGAAGGTATACTAGGTCAAGAGAGAGCTATAGAAGCTATGGAAATAGGATTAAAAATAGATAACCCAGCTTATAATATGTATTTAGCAGGAGATTCAGGTACAGGTAAAACAACATATGCATTGAATGTTTTAAATAAATATGCAGAGAAAAAAGGTAACCACAAAGATTGGTGCTATGTTTATAATTTTGAAAATAATAGAGAACCACTTATAATTGGGCTTGAGAAAGGGTTGGGTAAGATATTCAAAAAAGATATTGAAAAACTTATAGAAACTTTATTAGATGAATTAAGAGATGCTTTTGAGAGTGAAGATTTTGAAATAGGCAAAAACCAACTAATAGATGAATTTGAGATAGAAAAAGATGCATTATTGAAAAAAATAAAGAAATATGCAGAAGAAAAAGGATTTAAATTAAAAAATAGCAAGGTTGGAATGGTATTTATACCTATAAATGAATCTAAGGAAGATGAAGAAGATGATTATACAGATGAAGAGTTCTATAAAGTAAAAAGAGACTTAGAAAATGCTGCAATACAAGTTGCGTATAAAATTAGAGACTTAGAAGATGAGGCTAAAGAAGCATTGTTAGATTTAGAAGAAGAAGTTGCAAAATACGTTATAGACCCTCATATTGAATCGCTATTAAATAAATATAATAGCTATGATAAGGTAAAAGTTTACTTAAATAACATGAGAGATAATATTTTAGAGTATGTGTACTTATTCTACATGGATGAAGACGAATTAAAAGATAAATATGATAAAGAGCACTTTTTAAAATATAAAGTTAATTTATTTGTTGATAATGGAATTGATAGAGAGAACAGTAAAGCTCCAGTTATAGTAGAAATAAACCCAAGCCCATCTAATTTGTTTGGTAAGGCAGAATTCGATTACTATAATGGAAATGTAAAAACAGACTTTACAAAATTGATACCAGGTTCAGTGCATAAGGCAAATGGGGGGTATTTAGTTTTATATGTTGACCAGCTTTTAAGATATGGCTTATCTTGGGATATGCTAAAAAGAGCTATTCAATCAAGAGAAATAGGAGTAGATACTCAAACTGCTATAAAGCCTGAAAGTATGCCAATAGATATTAAAGTAATATTAATAGGTAGTAACTATATGTATAATCTACTTTATAATTATGACCCTGATTTTAGTAAATATTTTAAAATATTTGTAGATTTTGATAATGAAATGGACAAAACTGAAAATAATGAAGATGGAATAGCAAGATTTATTGCATGTCAATGTAATAAAAATAATTTAAAACATTTTACTTATGAGGCTGTTGAAGAAGTTATAAAATTTAGTACTAGAATCTGTGGTGACAAATATAAACTTTCAACTCAATTTAATAAAATACTAGAGGTTATAGTTGAAGGTAGTGCATGTGCACAAATTAGAGGAGTTGACTACGTAGAAAGATTAGATGTCCAAAAAGCAATATTAGAAAGAAAGAAAAGATTAAATAGAATAGAAAATAAAATGGATGAATCATTAGAAAATGGATTTACGCTTATTGAAACTCATGGAAGTAGAGTTGGAGTGATGAATGGATTATCTGTTCTTAGCACCGGTGAGTATTCATTCGGAAGACCTTCTAGAATAACAGCTATAACTAGCCCTGGAAATAAAGGTATACTTAATATAGAAAGAGAAGTTAATATGAGTGGGCCTATACACAATAAAGGTGTACTTATATTAGGTGGATATCTAGCTGAAAATTTTGCTCAAGAGTTCCCTCTTTCTTTAAATGCTAGTTTATGCTTTGAACAGAACTATGGTGGGGTTGATGGAGATAGTGCTACAGGAGCTGAATTATACGCTATTTTATCATCATTAAGTAAAATACCTTTAAAACAAAGTATAGCTGCAACAGGATCTATGAACCAAAAAGGAGAGATACAAGTAGTTGGAGGAATAACTGAAAAAATAGAAGGTTTTTATTCAACTTGTAAAAAGCAAGGATTAAGTAATGATCAGGGAGTAATAATACCTAAAAATAATAGCAGAAACTTAGTTTTATCAGATGAGGTAACAAAAGCTATAGAGGAAGGTAAATTTACTATATATACAGTTGAAACAGTAGAGGAAGCTATAGAAATATTAACTGATGTAAAATTTGATGAAATAAAAAGACTAGTAATAGAAAGATTAAAATCTTTTTATGAACTACAAAGTTCATTTAAAAAGTAGTTTTATATAAATTATTAATGGGTAAAATAATAAGAAGGTAAAATGTGTAAGCTTTTACCTTCTTATTTTATTTAAGAGATAAAAATATTTTATATAAATTAATTGATATAAATAAATAGATAAGGAATG
>NZ_CP048741.1:2201502-2202931 GCF_018336475.1 Romboutsia sp. 13368 | reverse complement strand
TAAATTAATTGATATAAATAAATAGATAAGGAATGTAAGGTAGAAAAAATATGAAGAATATTAATAAAGTTTTAGATATATTAGAAGAAACATACCCAGATGCAAAATGCGAATTAGAGTACACAACTCCATTTGAATTACTAGTAGCTACAATATTATCTGCTCAATGTACAGATGTTAGGGTTAACAAAGTAACAGGTGAAATGTTTAAAAAATATAATACACCAGAAGACTTTACAAAACTTAGTATAAAAGAAATAGAAGAAGAAATAAAAACCTGTGGATTATTTAGAAGTAAAGCTGAGAAAATAAAACAAACATCAGAAAAACTATGTGATGTGTATAATGGAGAAGTTCCAAATACTTTAGAGGAGTTAACTAAACTTCCAGGTGTAGGTAGAAAAACAGCTAATGTAGTACTTAGTAATGCTTTTGGTCAAGATGCAATGGCAGTTGATACACATGTATTTAGAGTTTCAAATAGAATCGGTATAGTTAATACTTCAACGCCAGAAAAAACGGAGTTTCCTCTTATGGAGGCTATACCTAAAAAGAGATGGTCACATTCACATCATTTATTAATTTTTCATGGAAGAAGAATTTGTAAAGCTAGAAAACCTGAGTGTGAAATATGCCCTATAACAAAATATTGTAAGTATTATAAAGATAACTTTAAATAAAGTAAGTTCTTAGAAGTATAAATTTCTGTTATAATTGTAAATATCATAAAAGATAGTTATAAAATAGGAGGATTAAAATGTCATTAAATGTAGTTTTAGTAGAACCAGAAATACCTCAAAATACAGGTAATATAATAAGAACATGTGCAGCAACAGGAACAACACTTCACTTAGTAAGACCATTAGGGTTTTCTTTAGAAGATAAATATTTAAAAAGAAGTGGACTTGATTACTGGGATATAGCAAATATACAATATTATGATAGCTTTGAAGAAGTAGTAGAAAAAAATCCAAATGGAACATTTTTCTATGCAACAACAAAGGTTAATCAAGCTCATTCAGATGTAAAGTATGTTGAAAATTCATTTATAGTCTTTGGAAAAGAAACTAAAGGATTACCAGAAACACTTATAAAAGAAAACTTAGATACATGTATAAGAATACCAATGCTAAATCTTGAAAAAGCTAGGTCTTTAAATTTATCTAACTCAGTTGCTATAGTAGTCTATGAAGCATTAAGACAGTTAGATTATCCAGGAATGAGATAATTACATATTAATATAAAAAATGATACTAAATAGATATTGTACATCTCGAGTGTCATTTTTTTATATCTAAATTTAATATTAAAAACAATACAATAAATAGTATGTCATATATAAATAAATAAAACGAATAATACAATATTATTTTACAAAAACTTATACATAATAAAAGTATAATATATACAATTTTTTGTAGAAAAAAAA
>NZ_CP048741.1:2200239-2201444 GCF_018336475.1 Romboutsia sp. 13368 | reverse complement strand
AAATAATGTAAAATAAAGTTAAATATTACATATTAAACAAAAATATTAGGAGGAAACATATGAAACTTAAAAAGTTTATAGCTTTAGGTTTAGTTACAGTAATGAGTGCTAGTATGCTAGTAGGATGTGGAACTAAATCAGATTCTGATGCAACAGCAGATAACGGTGATAAAGTATTTAAAGTAGGTATGATAACAGATACTGGTGGAGTAAATGATGAATCATTTAACCAATCAGCATGGAAAGGGTTCCAAGATGCTCAAGAAAAGCTTGGAAAAGATAAATTAGAAATAAAATATTTAGAGTCTAAACAAGATGCAGACTACGTTCAAAATATAGATACGTTTGCTGATGAAGAGATGGATTTAATAGTAGGTGTTGGATTTAAGTTAGAGCCAGCTATAACAGAAGCTGCTAAGAACTATCCAGAACAACAATTTGCATTAATAGATTCAGTATGTGAAGGAGAACAACCAGAAAACGTAACTTCATTATTATATGAAGATAATGTAGCAGCTTATTTAACAGGATTAATAGCTGGTAAAATGACAGAGACAAATAAAGTTGGATTTATAGGTGGTATGGAATCAGAAGTTATAAGTAAGTTTGATTACGGGTTCAGAGCTGGTGTTAAAGCAGCTAACCCAGATGCAGAAGTAATGGTACAATATGCAAATAGTTTCACAGATTCAGCTTTAGGAAAAACTATAGCTAACCAAATGCATTCAAATAATGTTGATATAATATTTACTTGTGCAGGTGCAGTTGGTATAGGTGCTATAGAAGCAGCTAAGGAAAATGGTAAAAAAGCTATAGGTGTTGACCAAGATCAAAACTCTCTAGCTCCAGATAATGTAATAACTTCAGCTATGAAGAACATAGATGTTTCAGTAGAAGAAATATTAACTAAAGTAGTTGATGGAAGTTACAAAGGTGGAGAAATAATAGTTAATACATTATCTATGGATGGAGTTGGTATAGCTCCAACAAGTAACAAAAATGTTCCACCAGATGTATTAGAGTACGTTACAAAGGAAGCTGAAAAAGTTAAGTCAGGAGAAATAAAAGTTCCTGCAACTAAGGAAGAATACGAGCAATCAAATAATTAATCATAAAAAGGGCTATCTTCTCTAAAAGATAGTCTTTTTAAATATTAAAAAAATTTTAATAGATTTTGAGAAAAATAATCTAAACTATATTAATAT
>NZ_CP048741.1:2196326-2200231 GCF_018336475.1 Romboutsia sp. 13368 | reverse complement strand
CTATATTAATATTTTATAAAAAATTACTATAATACATAAAAAAACAAATAAAGACAAAAAAAGAAATAAAAAGTTTGTTATGTTGGTCGTATTTTAGTATAATAAAAATGCTGATAATTTTTAATAAGGAGGATAAAAAAGAGCGATGAATAATAGTAATGTCAACTACAGTCAAAAAGTCGTAGAAATGAAAAAAATAACTAAAAAGTTCGGAAATTTTGTTGCAAATGATAACATAGATTTGACTGTACATAAAGGTGAAGTACATGCTCTTTTAGGAGAGAATGGTGCAGGAAAATCTACGCTAATGAATATACTATATGGTTTATATCAGCAAACATCTGGAGAAATCTACATTAACGAAAAATTAGTTAATATGGATAATCCTAATGTTGCGATAGCAAATGGTATAGGTATGGTTCATCAGCACTTTATGCTAGTACAACCTTTTACTGTAGCGCAAAACATAATATTAGGTGTTGAGCCTACAAAGGGTCTTGGTTCAATTGATATAAATAAAGCTATTGAAGATGTTAAAGCTATTTCTGAAAAATATGGATTATATGTTGATCCTAATGCAAAAATAGAAGATATAAGTGTTGGTATGCAACAAAGAGTAGAAATATTAAAAGCATTATACAGAGGAGCAGAGATATTAATACTAGATGAGCCTACAGCAGTTCTTACTCCACAAGAAATACAAGAACTTATACAAATTATAAGAAATTTAACTAAAGAAGGTAAATCTGTAATAATAATAACTCATAAATTAAAAGAAATAAAGGCAGCTGCAGACCATTGTACTATAATTAGAAGAGGAAAATATATAGATACAGTAAAAGTGTCTGAGACAACTGAAGATGAATTGGCAGCAATGATGGTTGGTAGAGAAGTTAACTTTAAAGTAGACAAAGATGAAGCTAAACCTTCTAAAACAGTATTACAAATAAAAGATTTATTAGTAAAAGACAGTAGAAATGTATCTGTAGTAGATGGATTATCACTTGAAGTTAAGGCTGGAGAAATATTAGGTATAGCTGGTATAGATGGAAATGGTCAATCTGAGTTAGTTGAAGTTTTAACTGGACTTAGAAAAGCTGAAAGTGGAAGTATAACAGTAAATTCAAAAGAATTACTTAATAAGAAGCCTAGAGAAATATTTAAAAATGGGATAAAAAATATACCAGAAGATAGACATAAAAGAGGATTGGTTTTAGATTTTACTGTAGCAGAGAATACAGTTTTACAAAACTATAAAGATTCAAGATTCTCTAAAAAAGGAATATTAAATAAACTTGCTATAGAAAGATATGCTGATGAAATAATCAAAAGATTTGACGTAAGACCTACTGATCATACTGTTAAGTCAAGAGCATTATCTGGAGGTAACCAACAAAAGGTTATAATAGGTAGAGAAGTTGATAATATAGAAACAGCAAGAAAAGCAACTGGAGAGCCTCAATTACTTATAGCTACTCAACCAACAAGAGGACTTGATGTTGGAGCTATAGAATTCGTTCACCAAGCTTTAGTAAAACAAAGAGATGAAGGAAATGCTGTACTGTTAGTTTCATTAGAGTTAGATGAAGTTATGAATGTATCAGACAGAATAGCAGTTATATATGAAGGTAAAATAGTAGGTATAGTCGATGCAAAAGATGCAGACGAAAATACATTAGGTTTAATGATGGCAGGAGGTGAAGAAAATGAGTGTCAAACTAACTAAAAAGAAGATTTCTTTAGTTGATAATACTATTCTATTCTCCTTAATATCAATAGTTTTAGGTCTATTAGTTGGAGCAATAGCATTATTAATAGCAGGAAAAGACCCAATACAAGCATATTCAGCAATGATAGAAGGTATATTTGGAAAGCCTAAGTACATGGCTTGGGTAGTAATAAGATCAACACCACTTATATTAACAGGTTTATCTATTGCATTTGCATTTAAAACAGGATTATTTAATATAGGAGCAGAAGGACAATTTATAATAGGTGCATTAATTGCAACTATGGTTGGTTCGATAGTTCAATTACCTGCAATAATACACGTACCACTTACTCTTTTAATAGCTTGCTTAGGTGGAGCTATATGGGGTGGATTTGCAGGATGGTTAAAATCTAAATTTGGAATTAATGAAGTTATAGCAGCTATAATGCTTAACTGGATAGCATTTTACTTAAGTAACTTTATGATAAGAAATACTTGGTTAGAAAAACCAAATAGTGAATCATCAGTAAGTATACATGATTCAGCAAGCATAGGAATAGATTGGTTAAAAGATATACTTGGACCGGCTACAAAGGTTAACTGGGGTATCGTTATATCAATAATATTTGTTTTAGTTATAGCATTTATACTATTTAAGACTACTCTAGGATTTGAACTAAGAGCAGTTGGACACAATAAATTTGGTGCAGAGTATGGTGGAATAGATGTTAATAAATCGATATTAAAATCTATGGCTATAGCAGGTTTAATTGCAGCGGCAGCAGGAGCAATACAAGTAATGGGGGTATCTCATAATGTTACTGTATTAGCAGCACCAGAAGGTTACGGATTTGATGGTATAGCTGTTGCATTAATAGCTAATAGTAACCCAATAGGCGTTATATTCTCAGGATTATTATTTGGTGCATTTAAATATGGTGGAACAAAAATGCAATCTGTAGGAGCACCATCAGAAGTTGTAAACATAGTTATAGGTTCAATAGTATACTTCATAGCATTAAGTAGTGTATTAAGAATGTTATAYATAAATTTAAGAAATAAAAAGAATAAAGGGGGCAATGTATAATGCAAGACATAGCTTTAATCATCAGTACAACTTTAATGTACTCTACGCCCCTTATATTTGCGGCATTAGGTGGAGTATTTTCAGAAAATTCGGGTATAGTTAACATAGGTATAGAAGGAATGATGACTATAGGTGCTTTTGCAGGAGCAGCAGCAGGTTATATGTTCGGAAATCCATGGTTAGCTTTTATAATAGGTGGATTAGCAGGTGGTTTATTTGCTTTAATTCATGCATTAGCAACTGTAACTTTCAATGCAGACCACACTATATCAGGGGTTGCAATAAACTTATTAGCTCCTGGAGTTGCATTATTTGCATCTAAGATAATGTTTGATGGTGCAACTATGACGCCAACAATACCAATGGAAAATAAAATACCAAGACCATTAAATGGTTTATTCCCATCAGGTGGAATATTAGATACAATATTTAACGCTTATGCGACAGTATTTATAGCGTTTATATTAGTTTTTGTAGTTTGGTATGTTTTATATAAAACAAAGTTTGGACTTAGAATAAGAGCAGTTGGAGAGCATCCAGGTGCAGCAGATACACTAGGTATAAATGTTGCAAAGACTAGATATGCAGCAGTTATAATATCTGGTATATTAGCAGGATTAGGTGGAGCATCTATGAGTTTAGCGGTTGTTTCATCATTTAGACCTACTTTAATATCAGGACAAGGGTATATAGCTATGGCAGCTGTAATATTTGGTAAGTGGAGACCGCAATGGGCTATGGTAGCATGTTTATTATTTGGTTTCTCTACAGCTTTATCTGTATTCTTCGGAAACCCAGAGTTACCATTTAGCATAAATGAAAACTTATTATCAATGATACCATATATAATGACATTAATAGTATTAGTACTGTTTGTTAAGAGTTCTAAGGCTCCAGCAGCACTTGGAAATCCATACAAAAAAGGTGAAAGATAAAAATGATAGCTTTAAGCTATCATTTTTTTTATATATTTAAAGTATTATAAATTATANNNTATATATATTTTATATATCTCTACTAATATTAATAAATGCTGATATAAAATYTAATATACTTCCTAAATTCATAACATATAAATTATTATCAAATAGTAATCCTATCATTATA
>NZ_CP048741.1:2189223-2196315 GCF_018336475.1 Romboutsia sp. 13368 | reverse complement strand
AAGTATTATAAATTATATAAGGAAAAATAACTTTAAATAAAATATAAATTTTATTATTCATTACTGGTTAATTTCTTTGTATTAATAGAATTTAAATGACATTAGGTGTCGTTTATAAAATGAATTAAAAGTTAATATAGAGAGATAATAGAAGTATAAGAATTATATTTTTGCATAGTTATTAAGATTTAGAAGGGAGTGAGAAAGATGACCAGTAAAGATATTTACTTGAGCTTAACTAAACAAGATGAAGTATCTGTTAAAAAGCTACTAACTAATCGAAAACTTGAAAAAGAATATACTTATATTAATGATTACATAGAAATTGTATTAAAACATAATGATAATGATAAAATGCACAACGAAGAAATAGTGGAAGAAATAGTAGATTTAATAATTGATATAATGGAAAATAAGTTGCTTAGAAAATTTATTATAAAAAAATATACTGCTGAATCAAGTGAAGAAATTCAAAAAATATATATGTGCGCCCTTAATTTATTTAAAGAAAGAGAGAGTTTTATTAAAAAATCTTTATATGAAAAAATATATGATTATATAAGAAATGAAGATTACATAAATATAGAAGGATTCGTTAAATTTAGAATGAAAGAATTTAACAATTATTTAAATACTATAGTTGACTTAGCATGGGAAGAATATTTTATAAAAAAAGACCAAGATGAATTTATCAATGTACTTAAATATTTCGTAGAAATTCAACAAGAGAAGCTAGAACTTTTAAGAATACATATAAAAGAAGATAATTTATTTATACTTTATGATAAAGATGGAAATGAAATTGATAGTATAAATGATGAAGAAATGATGGATATGCTTATAGAGGAAAACTTAAATTATGAAGATTTTCTTATGAGCAATCTTCTAACACTCTGTCCGAGTAAAATAGAAATAATAGATTCTTTAAACAATAACTCATCTAAAGAAATAATAGAAATAATTAAATCTATATTTGGAGATAAGGTAAGTTGTATTAAAATAAATTAAGTTTCTAATATATTTATTCATAAAGTTAGAATATAAAAAGTTTAATTGTAAAAGTTACTTTTTAAATTATATATTAAATAATGAGTAATTGGTAAGAGAGTTGTATATAAAGGAGATTCTAACATGAATAATATAATTAGAATATTAATATTAGCAATAATAGGAGGATTAATAGGTTACATAACAAATGTAATTGCTATAAAATTAATATTTAGACCCATAAATCCTATTAAAATACCTATTCTTAATATAGAAATAGTAGGAATGATTCCAAAAAGAAAATCAGAGATAGCTAAAAACATAGGTGAAATAATATCAGATCAATTTTTATCTATTGATGAAATTATTGATAACATGATAACTAAAGAAGATAAAGAGAATATAACTAATTACATAAAATTAAAAGTAAAGCTTATATTAAATGAAAAGATGACGCTTATACCTAGTACTATAAAGTCTTTAGTACAAAATTATGTAGCGGAAATAATAGAAGATGAAATAAGACAAAGTATAGATGAATTATGTGAAGAGATTATAGTTAAAGCAAATAATCGTATAAATATAAAAGAAATGGTAGAAAATAAGATAAACGAATTAGATTTATATGAATTAGAAGAAATAATACTTACAATTGTAAAAAAAGAATTAAGACATATTGAAGTATTAGGTTTAATACTAGGTTTCCTTATAGGAATAATTCAAGGAATAGTAACTATATTTATATAAAAGATTATTGATAGTAAATTAAGTATTTGATATAATCATTATAATAACTAAAAATGAGCGATGAAAAGGAAGAGTAAAATAGAAACAGTTAAACAGAGAGGATAAGTCAAAGGCTGCAAACTTATCTTAATATGACTATTTGAAAACTACCTTGGAGCTGAACTTATTAGCATTATAAAAAATGTGAAAGTGTTCGGGTGACAACCTTATAGTCAACAAGAGGAAGTATTTAAATACTTCAACTTGGGTGGAACCGCGAATTAATACTCGTCCCAATATATTTATTTGGGATGAGTTTTTTTATTATAAAAATAATTAAGGAGGAATTAAAATGATAAAAGTTACTTTAAAAGATGGATCTGTAAGAGAATTCGAAAATGAACTTTCAGTTATGGATATAGCTAAATCTATAAGTGAAGGATTAGCAAGAGCAGTAGTAGCTGCATCTGTAAACGGAAAAGTTGTAGGACTTAACCATATAGTTAAAGAAGATTGTGAATTAAGCTTATTTAAGTTTGATGATGAAGAAGGTAAAGATGTTTTTAGACATACATCAGCTCATATATTAGCTCAAGCTATAAAGAGATTATACCCAGAAGCTAAGTTTGCTATAGGACCAACTGTAGAAAATGGATTCTATTATGATATAGATTTAGATCACAGATTAACTAATGAAGACTTAGAAAAATTAGAAAAAGAAATGAAGAAAATAGCTAAAGAAGATATAGCTGTTGAAAGATATGAATTATCAAGAGAAGAAGCTTTAGCATGGGCTAAAGAAAATAATGAAATATATAAAGTAGAACTTATAGAAGACTTACCAGAAGGGGAAGTTATATCTTTCTATAAGCAAGGTGATTTTACTGATTTATGTAGAGGACCACACTTACCTTCAACTAAGAAAGTTAAAGCTGTTAAGTTATTAAGTGTAGCTGGAGCTTACTGGAGAGGTAATGAAAAGAACAAAATGCTTCAAAGAATATATGGTATATCTTTTGAAAAAAATAAAGATTTAGAAGAATACCTACATTTATTAGAAGAAGCTAAAAAGAGAGACCATAGAAAATTAGGGAAGGAATTAGACTTATTCTTTATACCTGAAGAAGGTCCAGGATTCCCTCTATTCTTACCAAAAGGTATGGAACTTAAAAATGAATTATTAAAGTTCTGGAGAGAAATACACAGAGCAGACGGATACCAAGAAATAGAAACTCCAATAATATTAAACCAAAAATTATGGGAGACTTCAGGACACTGGTATAACTACAAAGAAAATATGTACACTGTAGATATAGATGACCAACAATTTGCTATAAAGCCAATGAACTGTCCAGGTTCATTAATATACTACAATGCTAAGCCACACTCATATAAAGAGTTCCCTATGAAGGTTGCAGAGCTTGGTAGAGTTCATAGACATGAATTATCAGGTGCATTACATGGTCTTATGAGAGTTAGAGCTTTCACTCAAGATGATGCTCATATATTCATGTTACCGGAACAAATAAAGGATCAAATAAAAGGTGTTGTAGATTTAATAGATAGAGTTTATAAGACTTTCGGATTTGAATATCACCTAGAGTTATCTACTAGACCAGAAAACTCAATAGGTTCAGATGCAGAATGGGAAGCAGCTGAAAATGGATTAAGAGAAGCTTTAGAAGAACTTAACTTACCATATATATTAAATGAAGGTGATGGAGCATTCTATGGTCCTAAGATAGACTTCCACTTAAGAGATTGCTTAGGAAGAACATGGCAATGTGGAACTATACAATTAGATATGCAATTACCACAAAGATTTGATATAACTTATATAGGTCAAGATGGTGAAAAGCATAGACCAGTTATGATACACAGAGTTGCATTCGGAAGTATAGAAAGATTCATAGGTATATTAATAGAGCACTACGCTGGTAAATTCCCAGTTTGGTTAGCTCCAACTCAAGTTAGAATATTACCTATATCTGATAAATACAATGATTATGCTAATGAAGTTAAAAAAGCTTTATTCGATAAAGGAATAAGAGTTGAAATAGATGATAGAGCAGAAAAAACAGGATTTAAGATAAGAGAAGCTCAGCTTCAAAAGATACCTTACATGTTAATAGTTGGTGAAAAAGAAGCTGCTGATAATACTGTATCTGTAAGAAGTAGAGATAACGGAGAAATAGGAAGTATAAGTTTAGATGAATTTATGTCTACTATATCTGAAGAAATTGAAAGCAGAAAAAATGTAATACAAGATTAATAAATAAAAAATGAGTAATCTAAATTTTAGATTACTCATTTTTTATTAGCACATTTCTTTTTTTATTAAAGATTTTAATTCTTCATGAGTCATAGTTTCATTTTCAAATAGATGATTTGAAACTATATGTAAATCATTTATATTATTTCTTAATAACTCTAAAGTTTCATTGTAGCATTGTTGAACAATACTGTTAGCTTCATCTTGTATTTTTTCAGATAAAAATGTTTTGTTATTTCCATCTAATGTCATAAAGCCTAAATTACTCATTCCATACTCACAAACCATTTGATTAGCTATATCTGTAACTTTCTTTAAGTCATCTTTTGCACCAGTTGATTTATGATTGAAAATAATTTCTTCAGATGCTTTTCCAGCAAGTAATATTTTTATTTTTCCAAGTAGCTCGTCTTTAGTATAGATGTATCTATCTTCATCGGGTAATTGAAGAACATAACCAAGTGCTTGTCCTCTAGGAACTATTGATATTTTTTGTATAGGACAAATTCCTACTAAGTCACTTACTAATGCATGTCCAGCCTCGTGATAAGATACAATTTTCTTTTCTTTTTCTATTAAAGTTGAGTTTTTTGACTCAAGTCCAGCGATTACTCTTTCTAAAGCTTTATCAAAATGAACAGAAGTAATTACATCACTGTTATCTCTTACAGCAAAAATAGCTGCTTCATTAGCTATATTAGCAAGATGTGCACCATTAAACCCATGAGTTTTTTTAGCTAGCATTTCCAAGTCTACAGAAGAATCTATAGGTTTATTATTAGTATGAACCTTTAATATTTCATGTCTAGTATGATAATTTGGTGCACCTATATGAATGTGTCTATCAAATCTACCTGGTCTAAGTAGGGCTTCATCAAGTAAGTCAAGTCTGTTAGTAGCACCCACTATTATTACATTTGAATCTTTAGTAAAACCATCCATTTCAACTAGAAGTTGATTAAGTGTTTGGTCTTTTTCGTTATTACTTTCAAGATGTCTTTTAGCGCCGATTGCATCAATTTCATCTATAAAGATTATACTAGGAGCTTCTTTTCTAGCTTTTTCAAACAGAGTTCTTACTCTTTTTGCACCTACACCAACATATTTTTCTACAAACTCAGATCCAGTAACATTAAAGAATGATGAATTTGTTTCTCCAGCTACAGCTGATGCTAGTAGAGTTTTACCAGTACCAGGAGGGCCATAAAATAATACACCTTTTGGTATTTTTGCACCCATTTTTTTATACTTATCAGGAAATTTCATAAAATCTACTATTTCAAATAATTCTTCTTTAACCTCATCTAGTCCAGCAACATCACAAAAGGTAGTCTTAGGTTTTGTTGAAGTAGAATCCTCCGGTGGATTTTCTTTTTCCATTTTAGTTTGGGCAAATACGGGTACAGGTTTGTTTATTTTCTTTAAAAAGTTTTCCAACATTTTCATAGCCATACACCTCGGATAATAAATATTATTTATATTAGAATTTCCATAGTTGATAAATTTTATTATTTTAATTTTACTTTTTAGTAATTATATACTAAYATTTTTAAGTATAACCAGAATATTCGTATATAATAATTACTTAAATAAAATATTTTAAATAAAATTTATAAAAAGTACTTGAAAAAATAATTAATGCATGATATAGTAAATAAAGTAATAAACAATAATAAAAAACAAGAAGAAGTCCGCTTCTCACCTTACGATTTAAGTTGTGAGTGTTAATATAAGTTGAGTTTTTATAATATTAATAATGTATAAAGCTCGTTTAAATGTGTTAACTTATATGCGGATGATTTAAATCATTCGCTTTTATTTTTATAAAAAATTTGGAGGTGTCCTACCATTAGTAAGGAACTAGCAATCAATGAAGAAATAAGAGATAAAGAAATAAGAGTTATCTCAGATAATGGAGAGCAACTTGGACTAATGTCTTCTAAAGAAGCTCAAACAATAGCTAATAGCAAAAATCTAGATTTAGTAATGATATCACCTAATGCTAATCCGCCAGTATGTAAAATAATGGACTACGGTAAGTACAAGTATGAACAATCTAGAAAAGAAAAAGAATCTAAGAAAAAGCAAAAAGTAGTAAACATAAAAGAAGTTAGATTAAGACCAGGTATAGAAGCTAATGACTTAAATACTAAAGCTAACCAAGCTATAAAGTTCCTTAAAAAAGGAGACAAAGTAAAGGTTGAACTTAGATTTAGAGGAAGAGAATTAGGACATAAAGACATTGGTAAAGAAGTAATGCTTAAGTTTATAGATATAGTAAAAGAGTTTGGTGAACCAACTAAAGCCCCAGCATTTGAGGGGAATAACATGGTTGTAATGATAGATCCAAAGAAATAAATGATTAACTGAGAGGAGGAAATTAACATGCCTAAAATGAAAACTCATAGAGGTGCTGCTAAAAGATTCAAAAAGACTGGAACTGGAAAATTAAAGAGAGCTAAAGCTTTCAGAAGACACATATTAACTAAGAAAGATGCTAAAACTAAAATGCAATTAAGAAAGTCTGGAATAGTTACAGCAGGAGATGCTAGAAGAATAGCACAATTATTACCATACTAAAAATCGGAAAAATAATAGATAAACAATAATAACAGAGGAAGACGAAGGAGGTCATAACGATGGCAAGAGTTAAAAAAGCTATGAACGCTCGTAAGAAGCATAAGAAAGTATTAAAACTTGCAAAAGGATTTATAGGATCAAGAAGCAAATTATATAGACCAGCAAATACATTTGTAATGAAGGCGTTAAAGAACGCTTATATAGGAAGAAAGTTAAAGAAGAGAGACTTCAGAAAACTTTGGATACAAAGAATAAACGCTGGAACAAGAGCTCATGGATTATCTTACTCAAGATTCATGAACGGATTAAAATTAGCTGGTGTTGAAGTTAACAGAAAAATGTTAGCTGAAATGGCTATACAAGATGCAGAAGGATTTGCTAAATTAGTAGAACTTGCAAAATCTAAATTAGCTTAATTATAAATAAAAAAGCTTTTGAATATAAAATTCAAGAGCTTTTTTTATTTATATATATTTTAAAAGATTAATAAATAAAAATACTTATAAATATATATAATATAATTATAT
>NZ_CP048741.1:2179024-2189190 GCF_018336475.1 Romboutsia sp. 13368 | reverse complement strand
GTTTTGGAATATAATAAAATAATAATTATTAACTATTTTGAAATTAATCCCAAAAAACAAAGGAGGGTATAAAATAGTGAAAAAAATTATTAGGAAAATTTCTGATGTTATAAATAAAATGAAACCTACTCAAATAATGGTAATAGGATATGCTATTATAATATTAGTAGGAGCAATTTTATTGAGTATGCCAATATCTACTCAAAATGGAGAAAGTATAGGTTTTTTAGATTCATTATTTACATCAACTTCAGCAGTTTGTGTCACAGGTTTAGTTGCAGTAGACACGGCTACGTATTGGAGCTTTTTTGGACAACTAATAATTATAACCTTAATACAAATTGGTGGATTAGGTTTTATGACTGTGACAACATTGTTTGCTTTAATAATCAAGAAAAGAATAAATTTAAGAGAAAGGCTTTTAATACAAGAATCTTTAAATCAAATAGACTTATCTGGATTAGTTAAATTAACAAGGTACATATTACTTACAACTTTTTTAATAGAGGGAACAGGAGCATTATTATTATCAACTGTGTTTATACCACAGTTTGGAATCTTAAAAGGTATTTGGTATAGTATATTTCATGCTATATCAGCATTTTGTAATGCAGGATTTGACTTAATGGGAGTTGTTAGTGGTCCGTTTTCATCACTTACATCTTATGTAAATAATTTCACTATATCGATTACAATATCATTGTTAATTATATTAGGTGGAATAGGATATCCTGTTATCTTAGATGTTATAAAAAATAAAAAGCTATCTAAATTAAACTTACATTCAAAGATAGTAATTTTTAGTACTGTTACTTTAATATTATTTGGAATGGTATTTATATTTGCACTAGAGTTTAATAATCCAGAAACTTTAGGAAATTTAAGTTTTGGAGGCAAAATATTAGCATCGTTCTTCCAATCAGTTACACTTAGAACAGCTGGATTTAATACAATAGATTTAGGGCTTATGAGAGAGTGTAGTATATTTTTAATGATGATATTAATGTTTATAGGAGCATCTCCAGCATCTACAGGTGGAGGAATAAAGACAACTACAATAGCTACATTAGTGTTAACAGTTAAATCATTTATATTTCAAAAACAAGATATAGAGGTTTATCAAAGAAGGATAAGCGAAACTACTGTTAAAAAATCTTTTGGAATATTTTTTATAGGTATAACTCTATTTTTAATAGGAACTCTTATTATATCTATAACAGATCCAGATTTTAGTATACTTGAAGTTGGATTTGAAGTAGTATCTGCTATTGCCACTGTTGGGCTTAGTATAGGTGGAAGTCCAAATTTAAGTGTTTTAGGAAAAATATTTATAATAATGTTTATGTTTATTGGTAGAGTTGGATCTTTAACTATATTTATGGCATTAACATCAAAAGGAATAAAGAAAAATCCTCCTATTAGATACCCAGAAGGTAAAATAATAGTTGGATAAATAAAATAAATTTATTTAGTATATGGAGAGGTAAAAGTTATGAAACAATATATAGTTATAGGATGTGGAAGATTTGGATCTTCAGTAGCTACAACTATGCATCTATTAGGTCATCAAGTAATGGCTATAGATAAGAGTGAAGAAATAGTTCAAAATATAGTTGACAAAGTTACACATGCAGCTATAGTAGATGTTACAGATGAGCTAGCTTTAAGATCAATTGGATTAGGAAATTTTGATGTAGCAATAATAGCAATAGGCTCAGATATAAGGGCATCTATAATGGCTACACTTATAGCTAAAGAAATGGGTGTATCTCAAATTGTTTGTAAAGCAAAGGATGAATTACAAGCAAAAGTTCTTTATAAAATAGGAGCTGATAGAGTGGTATTCCCTGAAAGAGATATGGGTGTTAGAGTTGCTCATAACCTAGTTTCAGATAATATACTTGACCATATTGAGTTAGACCCAGAATATTCTATAGTAGAAACAGTTACACCAAAGAGTTGGGTAGGAAAAACACTTATAGAATTAGATTTAAGAGCAAAATATGAAATTAGTATACTTGCGATAAAGAATGGAAAGAGTATAAATGTAACTCCGCATCCTACTGAGCAACTTAAAGAAGGAAGTATATTAGTTTTAATAGGACAAAGTAGTAATATAAGTAGTATTACTTCAGAAAATAAAGATATAATTAGGAGAAAATAGCTATGTCTATGATGATAACAGCTAAGGATAATGACAAAGTAAAATATACTAAATCATTATTAAAATCAAAAAATAGAAGCAAAGAATCAAAATTTATAATAGAAGGATATAGAATATTAACTCTTGCTATAGAATGCAAAGCAAAGTTAGATTATGTATTTATAAATGAAGATTTTGAAAAAAAACAAGAACATAAAGATTTCTTAGATATATTAAAGAGTAAAGATATAAGAGTATATAAAACTACAAATAAAATATTTGAAGATTTAACAGATACTGAAAATACTCAAGGTATAATAGGTGTTGTTAAATTTAAACAAAGAAGTTTAGAAGAAAACTTAACTGATGATAATAGATTTGTATTAATATTAGATAGAATACAAGATCCAGGTAATATGGGAACAATAATAAGAACTGCAGATGCAGCTGGAGTAGATGCAATAATAGCATTAAAAGGATGTGTTGATATATACAATCCAAAGGTAATAAGATCAACTATGGGTTCTATATTTGATATGAATGTAATTCATGCTACTCAAGAAGAAGCAATAAGAATTCTTAAATTAAAGAACTTTGATATAGTATCAAGTTACTTAGATACAAATAATTATTATAATACAGTAGAGTACAACTATAAAACTGCATTAGTAATAGGTAATGAAGCTAATGGAATAAATGATGAATTAGTATCAAAATCAGATGTACTGGTTAAAATACCTATATACGGAAAGGCAGAGTCTTTAAATGCAGCAATAAGCTCTGCAATATTAATGTATGAAATTAAAAAATACTTAGTTTAGAAGTTGTTAATATCATATTTAATATGTTATAATTAATTAAAAACTATACTTTGAAATACAATGAAAGAGAAAAGTATTTTGAATTAACTTAGTTCAGAGATAAGTACCATGGCTGAAAGTACTTTCTAAGCATTTAAAAGAAGTTCGCTCTGGAGTATTAAAGCTGAAATTAATAGTAGGCTTTAACGTTAAAACGCGTTAAGTTTATTTGAGGTGGTTTAAAATTTATAATTTTAAACTACTAGGGTGGTACCGCGAAATAATAGTCTTTCGTCCCTAGATTGGGATGAAGGGCTTTTTTTAATATGTAAATAAATAGTGAAAGGATGATTAATAGTGCARGWRRWWTKAMWTWWWTWAYWWKAARCTRCTAGGGTGGTACCGCGAAATAATAGTCTTTCGTCCCTAGATTGGGATGAAGGGCTTTTTTAATATGTAAATAAATAGTGAAAGGATGATTAATAGTGCAAGAAAAATTACTTAATTTACAAGAAGCTGCTTTAAATGAAATTAAAGATACTTCTAGTATAGAAGCTGTAGAAAGTCTAAGAGTTAAGTACTTAGGTAAAAAAGGTGAAATAACTGCTATCCTTAAAGAAATGGGTAAGTTATCTGCAGAAGAAAGACCAGTTATAGGACAAGTTGCTAACAAAGTAAGAGAATCTATAGAAGGAAGTATATCTTCAAAGAAAGAAGAATTAAAATCTATAGAAAAACAAAGAAAATTAGCTGAAGAGGTTATAGATGTTACTATGCCAGCAAAAGCTGTAAAAGTAGGAAAGAAACATCCTATATCTCAAATAATAGATGAAGTAAGTGAAATATTTATGGGAATGGGATTCTCTATAGGTGAAGGTCCAGAAGTTGAAACAGTAGAGAATAACTTTGATGCATTAAATGCACCAATAGACCATCCATCTAGAGATATGAGTGATACATTCTACATAAATAGTGAATTATTACTTAGAACTCAAACATCTCCAGTTCAGGTTAGAACTATGAAAGGTCAAGAATTACCTATAAAAATAATAGCTCCAGGAAGATGTTTCAGATTTGATGCTCCAGATGCTACACATTCACCAATGTTCCATCAAATAGAAGGACTTGTAGTTGGTAAAGATGTAACWATGGCTCAATTAAAAGGAACATTAGATATGTTCGTTAAGAAGTTATTCGGAGAAAATACAAAAACTAAATTTAGACCACACAACTTCCCATTCACAGAACCAAGTGCAGAAGTAGACGTTACTTGTTTTAAGTGTCAAGGTGCTGGATGTCCTATGTGTAAACAAGAAGGATGGATAGAAATATTAGGTGCAGGTATGGTTCATCCAAATGTACTTAGAAACTGTGGAATAGATCCAGAAGTTTATAGTGGATTTGCTTTCGGTATGGGTGTAGATAGAATAACTATGCTTAAATATGAAATAGATGATATAAGATTATTATTCGAAAATGATATGAGATTTTTAGATCAATTTTAATTAGGAGGGTTTGAATATGTTAGTACCTTTAAAATGGCTTAGAGACTATGTTGATATAGATGTAGATACACAAGAATTTGCTGATATGATGACTATGACAGGGTCAAAGGTTGAGAAAGTAGATTACTTTGGAAAAGAAACAAATGGGGTTGAAGTATGTAAAATACTTGAAATAGAACAACATCCAGATGCAGATAGATTAAAAGTTACAAAAGTTGAAGTTGCAAACGGAGAAATACTTCAAATAGTAACGAATGCTACAAATATAAAAGTAGGAGATTATGTACCAGTTGCTAGAATAGGTGCAGTATTACCTGGAGACTTCAAAATAAAGAAAGGTAAGTTAAGAGGAGTATTATCAGAAGGGATGTTCTGTGGTGCTGAAGAATTAACTATACCATCTGCATTTGTTGAAGAACACAAAAAAGATGGAATATATATATTAGACCATCAAGATTCATTTGAGCTAGGAACAGATGTAAGAGAAGTTTTAGGAATAAATGATGCATTAATAGAATTTGAAATAACTTCAAATAGACCAGACTGTAGATCTATAATAGGTATAGCTAGAGAAGCTGCTGTTACTTTAGGAAAAGAATTAAAATATCCAGAAATAAAAGTAAATGGTTCAGATGAAGAAATGCAATTTGAAATAGATATACAAACAGATTTATGTAAAAGATACTGCGGTAAAGTTGTTAAGGATGTTAAAGTAGGACCATCTCCATACTGGATGCAAAGAAAGCTTATAGAAGCTGGAATGAGACCGATAAGCAACATAGTAGATATAACAAACTATGTTATGTTAGAACTTGGACAACCACTTCATGCATTTGATTTAGATGATATAAAATACAATAAGATGACTGTTAAAATGGCTGAAGAAGGTGAAAAGTTTACTACATTAGATGGTGTTGAAAGAACTTTAACATCAGATATGTTAGTAATAGGAAACCAAGATAAAACTTTAGACTTAGCAGGAATAATGGGTGGAGAAAACTCAGAAATAAAAGATACAACAACATCAATATTAATAGAAGGTGCAAGTTTTGCTAAAGAAAACATAAGAGCTACATCTAAGAAATTAGGTCTTAGAACAGAAGCATCTTCAAGATTTGAAAAAGGAATAGATATAAACTTAGCAGAAGTTGCTGTTAATAGAGCATGTCAATTAATAGAAGAATTAGGATGTGGTAGAGTTCTTAATGGAATGCTTGACCATTACCCACAAAAAGAAGAAGTTCAAAAAGTAACTGTTAACCCAGTAAGAATAAATAAATTATTAGGTGTTAATGTACCTATGGACCAATTCATAAATATATTAGAAAGCTTAGAATTCAAATGTAACTTAGTATCTTCAGAAGTATTAGAATTAGAAGTACCAACATTTAGATTAGATATAACTGAAGATGCAGATATATTAGAAGAAATAGCTAGAATATATGGATATGATAATATACCAGCTGCTGATTTAGAAGGAAATGCTACTGCAGGTGTTAAAACTGATAAGCAAAAATTCATAGACAGTGTAAAAGCTAACTCAATAGCTTGTGGATTAAATGAAATATTAACATATTCATTTGTAAGCCCAAGAGGCGTAGACAAAATAAACTTAGCATGTGATGATGAAAAGAGAAACTTTGTTAAGATAATAAACCCATTAGGTGAAGAAACTTCTGTAATGAGAACTACTTTAATACCTAATATGTTAGATGTTATATCTACAAATATATCTCATAAAGTAGAAGAAGTATCTGCATTTGAATGTGGAAATACATTTACACCACAAGAAGGATTACCAGTAGAAACTAAGAAATACTGTGTAGGAATGTATGGTAAAGAAGTAGACTTCTTTGTATTAAAAGGTGTTGTAGAATCTGTACTTAATAATGCAGGATTAAAAGGTTATGAAATAGAACCTGAAACTACAAATTTAACATTCCACCCAGGAAGATGTGCAAAAATAGTGTATAATAATATATATATAGGAACTTTTGGTGAATTACATCCAGATGTTATAGAAAACTACAACTTAGGTCAAAGAGTTTATGTTGCTGAAATAAACATAGATACAGTATTTGAAAACTTAACTTTAACTAAATCATATAATCCATTACCAAAATATCCATCTACATCTAGAGATATAGCATTAATAGTTAAAGATGAAGTATTTGTTAAGCAAATAGAAGATATAATAAAAGCTAATGGACAAGACTTAGTAGAAAGCTATAAATTATTTGACGTTTATAAAGGATCTCAAATAGAGGAAGGTTATAAGTCTATAGCGTATTCTATAACATATAGAAGTAAGGATAAAACTTTAACTGATGAAGATGTAGCAAAAGTACATGATAAGATATTAAGTGAGCTAAGTGAAAAATTAAATGCAAACTTAAGATCAAACTAACTAACGTAGGGGGCGTGTTAGTATGAGTGAATTAAATAAAGTTATAGTAAATATTAATGGTTCTGAATATCCAATGGTAGGTCCAAAACCAGAAGAATATATGCTAAAAGTAGCAAGATATGTTGATCAGGAAATCAGAAAAATAACAACTGCAAATCCAAAATTAAGTACATCATCAGCATCAATATTATCAGCTATAAATATAGCAAATATATTCTTTGAATGTTGTGATGAAAATGATGACTTATTAAAAGAAAATGAAGAACTTAAGAAAAAGGTTGGAAATGGAGAAGAAGAATTAAAGCTAGAGATGAAAAAATTAGAATTATCTCTACAAGGTAAAGCTAAATCTGAAGAAGATTTAAAAAGCAAGATAGATGAGTTAAATAAATTAATCGAAGAACAAAAAAGTAYAATTTCTAAGTTAGAAAGTGATGTACAATCTAAAGATAAAGAAATTGAGACATATAAAGTTGAAAATGATGAGCTTAAGGATTTAACTAAAATTGCTGAAGAAAAAGCTAGAGTTGCCGAACAAATGTCTTCGAAGTTCCAAAATGATGCATATAGGGTACAATTGGAGAAAATAGAGATTGAAAATGAATTAAAATTCTATAAAGCAACTAGATAACAACAAATTAAGCCTTCAGGGTAACCTGAAGGTTTTAATTTTAATATTTAAGGATATTATATATTTATAAGAAATATTCCTTAAAGGAGGATAAAATGAGAGACGTAGAATTATTAGCACCCGTGGGGTCTTTTGAAGCATTAAAAGCAGCAGTACAAAATGGAGCAAATGCAGTGTATCTAGGAGGAAAAGATTTTGGAGCAAGAGCATCTGCAAATAATTTTGATAGAGATGAATTAAAACAAGCTGTAAAGTATGCACATATAAGAGGAGTACAAGTTTTTGTAACTACAAATACATTAAGAAAAGAAAATGAAATTGAAGATTTTTTAGAATATGCAAAATTTTTATATGATATAGATGTAGATGCAATAATACTTCAAGATATAGGTATGGCAAGACTTATAAAAAGAGAGTTACCTGATTTTGAATTACATGCAAGTACTCAGATGGTTGCACATTCACTAGAAGATGTTAAATATTTAGAAGGTGTAGGATTTGATAGAGTAGTACTTGCAAGAGAAGTTACAGTAGAAGAAATTAAACATATATGTGATAACTGTAAAGCTGACATAGAAGTTTTTGTTCATGGAGCATTATGTGTATGTTATTCAGGACAATGTTTAATGAGTTCTATGATAGGTAATCGTTCAGGTAATAGAGGAAGATGTGCACAACCTTGTAGACAAAGATATGAACTTGTTGATGTATATACAGGAGAAGTTGTAAATAGCAATGGAGATTATTTATTAAGTCCTAAAGATTTAAATACAATAGAAGAAATTGATAAAATAATAGATGCAGGAGTACATTCTCTTAAAATAGAAGGTAGAATGAAAAGACCAGAGTATGTTGCAACTGTTATAGATGGTTATAGAAAAACTATAGATGAATATTTAGCTACAAATAAATTAAATGTTTCAGATGAAACAATAAGTGATTTATACACAATATTCAATAGAAAATTCACTAAGGGATTATTACTAGGTGATGTAGGTAAGGATATGATGAACTCACAACTTCCTAATAACCAAGGACTATATGTAGGTACAGTAGTAGATTATAATAAAAAAGCAAAAAGATTAAAAATAAAGCTTGCAAATACTCTTAAAAAAGGTGATGGTATAAACCTTGGTGGAGGTACTATAGGTAGAATAATAAAAAATGGAAATATAGAAACTATAGGCTATAAGGGTGAAACTATTGAATTAGACTTTGTTGGAGAAGCAAGAAAAGGACAAATAGTATTTAAAACATCTGATAGTGAATTAATGGATAGAGTTCAAGCTACATTTACACAAGATAAGGAATTTGTAAAAAATATAATTGATGCAAAAATAACTATAAAACTAGGTCAAAAACCAATACTTACATTAGCTGATAGACATAATAATGAGGCAACTATAGAAGGTGATAAAATAGTTGAAGAAGCTATGAAAGTAGCCTTAAGTAAAGAAAAAGTAGAAACTCAACTAAGAAAACTTGGAAATACACCTTATGAACTAGATACATTAGAAATAGAATTAGATGATAATGTTAGTTTACCAGTTAGTTTATTAAATCAAATGAGAAGAGATTGTATTGAAGCTTTAGACCAAGAAAGAATAAGTATAAAAGATAGAAAATACAAAGACAAGAAAGTAAAGTACAACCCTGTACAATACAATAGAAATAAAGAACAAGAAATATCTGTTAAAGTAAAAAATCTAGAACAATTAGAAAGTGCACTAGAGTGTAACATAGATAGAATATATTACGAAGATACTAACACAATAGATAAGGCTATGAGTTTAGCTATTAAATATAATAAAAAAGTAATATACTCTGCTCCTAGAATAATAAGAAATAAAGAATATAATCATTTAGCTAAGGCTAACAATGCAGGTGTTGAATCTGTACAAGTAGGAAATTATGGATCAATAGATTACTTTAAAGGTAAAGAATTAAATATAGATTACTACTTAAACTCATTTAATAGTGAAACTATAAATTACTATAAAGAAATAGGAGCAGATACTTTATGTATATCTCAAGAATTAAATATAAATGAGATAAAAGAAACAATAAAGTATACTGATATAAATATAGAATCTGTAGTTTATGGATACACTCCACTTATGATAACAGAATACTGTCCTATGGGAGTAATAGTTCGTGACTGTAAAAAAGATAAAAGAGTTGCTAAATGTAAAGAAAGTATATATGCTTTAAGAAACTCTAAAGGAGATGAATTTAGAGTTTCACAAGATATATTCTGTAGAAGTACAATATATAATTCAAATGTAACTTGTATGCTAGATAACTTATATGAATTACATGAAATAGGTATAAATGTACTTAGATTAGACTTTACATTAGAAGATAAAGATACTGTTAAAGAGGTTATAGAAGCATATCAAGAAGTATTATCTAATGGATATAAATTAGGGAGTAAAGCTACTAAACTTTATAATAAATTAGATGAAAAAGGAACAACAGCAGGACACTATTATAAAGGTGTAGAATAATGTAGAATAMTTATAGGATAATAATGTGCTAAATTGACTATATTTAATAAATATGATAATATTACAAAATAATAAAAGTTAAATAATGCTCTGGGTAGATTATCCAGAGCATTAATAATTTAAAGGCTAAAAAATTTGAAATAATAGAAATACTTATTGATTATAAGTATAGT
>NZ_CP048741.1:2175803-2179005 GCF_018336475.1 Romboutsia sp. 13368 | reverse complement strand
TTAATAATTTAAAGGCTAAAAAATTTGAAATAATAGAAATACTTATTGATTATAAGTATAGTTTAAATATAAATAAATTCTATAAAATATGAAAGAGAGACATAAATATGAGCAAAAAAGCATTTATAGGAAGAAAATTAAGAGAAGCTAGAATGTATAGAGGTAAAACAATAGATGTTTTAGCTAAAGAAACTAACATAAATAAAAAAGATATAATTGCGTTTGAAGAAGATAAATATAAGCCAACACTAGAAAATGAAATGAAATTATCAAATGCATTAGGCTTTCCAAAAGAGTTCTTTAAATATGCAGATAATATAAAAATGACAATAGATTCTACACATATAAGACCAGAATGTACAATACCAAAAGTAGAGCAGATAGCATTTAAAGAAAAATTAGCTATGACTCATAGAATATTAGCTTTTCTAGAAGGATATATACAATTCCCACAAATGAATATACCAACTGATTTTAATAAAAATGATGATATAGAAGAATTAGCAACTAATGTAAGAAGATATTGGGAATTAGGTGATGGAATAATAGGTAATATGCTAACATTACTTGAGATAAATGGAATAATAGTATCTGACGCTAACATAAATAAAAAAGGTGCTTTATCATTTAGCCAAAAACAAACTATAAATGGAAATAGTAGATATTTTATATCTTTAGGTAATGATAAAAAATCAGCATGTACAAGAAATTATGATTTAGCATATGAATTAGCATATATAGTAGCAACTGAAGCGAATATACAATCAAAAAAATTCTCTAAGGATGAATTTGCTTGTGCATTCTTAATGCCTAAAGAAACTTTCACACAAGATTTAAAAATGGTAAATGATTTAGAAGACTATGTAGCTTTAAAGAAAAAGTGGATAGTTCCAATATCAGCTATAATATTAAGATCTTATCAACTAGGGGAAATAAGTTATAAAAAATATATGTATCTAATGAATGAAATGGATAAAAAAGGTTGGTTAAAGAAAGAACCGCTAGAAGAAAATATAAAAGCTACGAGCCCTATATTATTAAAAAAATCTATAGACGTATTAATTGAAAATAATATAATGAGTAAGGCTAGTTTAGTAATGAACTTATCAAACTGGGGATTACATTTAAATCAAGATGAAGTAGAAATATTATTAGGATTTAAAGAAGGTAAATTAAATACAGAGCAAAATACTACAAATAGTAAAAAAGGAAAAGTAACAAAAGTTAATTTTAAATCTAAAAGAAGATAATTAAATGAGTTTATAAAAACAGGAGTTTATAATGAGTAAAAAAATTATAAGCATAAGTCTATTAATTGTAATAATTTTATCTATAGTTGGCTGTAGTAAACTTCAGGAGCAAGATACTACTAATTCAAATAGTATAGATAAGAAAAGTATAAATCCTATATCAAAAGATACAGTAATAAATATATTAAAAGCAGAGTACGGAGATAATATTTTAATTAAAGATGAAGATATAAAATTAGTAGGAGATTTATACTTTGTTGATGTCTATGTACAATTAGAAGATTATGAAGAGAATGTAAATCATGAAACACATATTCATAATCAAAGCTTAGGAACACAAAAGATAGATAAATATACTGGAGAAATTATAAAAGAATAAAAATAAGATTTATAAAAATAAATGAGCTATGTAAAATTTATATTTTTACATAGCTCATTGTTATGTTTAACGATAAACATTTATATTAATATTGATTCATACCTTTTAATATAGCTACTAAATAATCCCAAGTACGTTTAGTAGAAGAGATACTTAAATGCTCATTAGGTGTATGAACTTCAAACATGTCAGGACCAAGTGATATAGCTTGTGCATGCGGAATTTTATCTAGTAATAACCCACATTCAAGACCTGCATGTATAGCCATGATAATAGGTTTTTTACCAGTTAATTTTTCATAAGTTTCAACACATATTTCTTCTAATTTAGAACCTTTAGCATATTCCCAAGCTGGATAATCACTTTCTAATCTGAATTTTCCACCTAAGTTAGCAGCAAGTAAATCCATTTTATTAGTTATATCTTCCTTTAATGTTTTAACAGAACTTCTAACAGCACATTCAAATGTAACTAAGTTTTCAGTAGTATGAACAACACCTAAGTTTGTTGAACTTTCAACAAGTCCATTTATATCCATACTCATAGTTTGTATTCCATTAGGTATTAAGTTTAATAAAGTTATTACATTATTTTTTGTTTCTTTAGTAAATACTTTATCAATATTAGTTTCGCTACATTCTATAGTTATATCAGGGTCAGAAGTACTAAATTCATGTTTGAATATATTTAATATTTGATTTATACAATCTTTAGTTTTATCAACGTCATCTTTATTAACAACTATTATAGCTTCACACTCACGAGGTATAGCATTATTTTTAGAACCACCTTGTATTTTAGCTAAATCATAGTCTACACATAATAGATTTAAAAGTCTTCCCATTAATCTATTAGAGTTTGCTCTTTGTTTTATTATATCTATACCAGAGTGTCCTCCAAGTAGGCCTTTTATTTCAACTAATAAACCTTGTTTGTTACTATCATAATTAGTAAATTCAGCATTTAATTCAGTCCAAGCAGTAACACCACCAGCACAACTAACTAATAAGTAACCTTCTTCCTCTGAATCAAGATTTATTATGTATTCCCCTTTTAGATTAGAACCATCTAGTGCCATAGCACCACTCATACCAGCTTCTTCATCTGTAGTTATTAAAACTTCTAATGATGGATGTTCTAAGTCATTAGATGCAAGTACAGCTAACCCCATAGCAACAGCAATACCATTGTCAGCACCTAATGTAGTTCCAGTTGCATAAATCATATCGTCTTGTACTCTTAATTTTATAGGGTCAGTTACAAAGTTATGGTTAGTATCTTTATTTTTTTCACAAACCATATCCATATGACCTTGAAGTATTACCCCTGGACAATTTTCATAGCCTTTTGTAGCAGGCTTTCTTATTATTATATTTAATGCATCATCTTGAATAGTTTCAAGTCCTAAATTTTCACCAAAACTTTTTAAATAATTACTTATAGCCTTTTCATTACCTGAACCACGTGGTATTTGAGATATTTCTTCAAAATATTTAAAAACAAGTTCTGGTTTTAATCCCTTTAATACATTTTCCATAAAAACAACTCCCTTTTAAGTTAAATTAATTAAATA
>NZ_CP048741.1:2170968-2175795 GCF_018336475.1 Romboutsia sp. 13368 | reverse complement strand
AATTATTAAATAATAGACTTTTATATAGTACAAATAAAGTATCATTATGTATAATATAAAATAGTCATATAAATAGTATAATACAAATGTACATAAAATAAACAAGTAAAATAAATGAGTTTTTAAGGAGGACATATGAACCAAAAATCGCTGAGAGTTTTAGAATTCAATAAAATAATAGAATTATTGAAAAGTAAAGCTTCATCTTCGTTAGGTTTAAGATATATAGAAGAATTAGTTCCAAGTTCGAATTTTGAAGAAGTTAAGTATATGCAACAAGAAACAAGTGAGACACAAGCAATACTTACTAAAAGAGGTTATGTGGGGCTACAAGGGATACATGATATAGAAGATAAAGCTAAAAGAGCAGGTGTTGGAGCTAGCCTTGATCCAGGAAGTTTAATAATGATAGCTGATACATTAAGAGCTGCTAGAACACTTAAGAATAGTTTATCAGGAAGTGATGAAGAAGATTTCAATTACCCAATAATACAATCATTATCAAATGGTCTGTATACATATAGAGATGTGGAAGATGCAATATATAATGCAATAATAAGTGAGTTAGAAATTTCAGATAATGCATCTTCAACACTTAGAGATATTAGAAGAAGAATAGTTCAAAAGAATCAATCTATAAGATCGAAACTTAACTCTATAATATCTTCTACCACATATCAAAAATATTTACAAGATGCAATAATATCTGTAAGAGGAGATAGATTTGTTGTTCCTGTAAAAGCTGAATACAGATCACAAGTTTCAGGTATAGTTCACGACCAATCATCATCAGGTGCAACTTTATTCATAGAGCCTATAAGTATAGTTGATATGAACAATGAGCTTAGACAATTAAGACTTAGTGAACAAGAAGAAATCGAAAGAATACTTCAAGAGTTATCTGGTATGGTTGGAGAAATAAGTGAAGACTTAATATCTAATCAAGAAATACTAGGAAGACTTGATTTTGCTTTTGCAAAGGGTAAATTATCTATGCAAATGAAAGCAGTAGAGCCAAAATTAAATGAAGATAAATTTATAAATATAAAAAATGGTAGACATCCATTATTAGATAGAAAGACTGTAGTACCGAATAGTGTATACTTAGGAAGAGACTTCCACACTTTAGTTATAACTGGTCCTAATACAGGTGGTAAAACTGTAACAATAAAGACAGTTGGATTATTTGCACTTATGACTCAAAGTGGTCTTCATATATCTGCAGACTATGGAAGTAGTATGTGTGTATATGACAATGTATTTGCAGATATAGGTGATGAACAAAGTATAGAACAAAGTTTATCAACTTTCTCATCTCATATGACTAATATTGTATCTATATTAAAAGATGTAACTGAAAATTCTTTAGTTATATTTGACGAATTAGGTGCAGGTACAGACCCTATAGAAGGAGCAGCTCTTGCTATAGCAATACTTGAAGATGTAGCAATGGCTGGTGCTAGATGTATAGCTACAACTCACTATACTGAGATAAAGAATTATGCTCTTACTAAAGATGGTGTGGAAAATGCAGCAGTTGAGTTTGATTTAGAAACATTAAGTCCAACATATAAACTTTTAATAGGAGTTCCAGGTAAATCAAATGCATTTGAAATATCTAAGAAATTAGGGCTTAGTGATTATATAATAACTAGAGCTAAGGAATTTATAGATAGTGATAATATAGAATTAGAAGATATATTACAAAGTGCAGAGAAAAATAGATTAAAAGCTGAAGAAGAAAGAGCTAAGGCTGAGAAGTTAAGACAAAGTATAGAAAACTTAAAAGCAGAATATGATGAAAAACTTGAAAAGTTTTCAAGTCAAAAAGAAAAGATGCTTGAACAAGCAAGACAAGAAGCATTTAGAATAACAAGACAAGCTAAAGAAGAAGTAGATAATATAATAAAAGAATTAAGAAGATTAGAAGAAGAAAGAGCATCTAAAGAAAAAAATCAACAAATAGAAGCACTTAGAAAAGAACTAAGTAGTACCATGGGAAGTTTACAGCCTACAGTTAAGAGTATGATAGTTCCTAAAGTTGCAACTAAAGAAATAACAGATTTAAAACCAGGAGAAGATGTAAGAGTAATAACTTTAAATCAAGAAGGTACAGTTGTTTCTGTTGATAAAAATAAAAAAGAAGCTGTAGTTCAAATTGGTATAATGAAAATGACTCTACCATTTAAATCACTACAAAAAGCTAAAAAGGATGTAAAAAAGACAGTAACAAAATCAACTAGAAATATAATAAAATCTAAGTCTGGTAATGTAAAGAGTGAAGTAGATCTAAGAGGAATGAACTTAGAAGAAGCTATTATGGAAGTTGAAAAATATTTAGATGATGCATATGTTGCAGGTCTAGAAAATGTAACAATAATACATGGTATAGGTACTGGAGTTTTAAAATCAGGACTTCAAGATATATTAAGAAGAAATAAACATGTAAAATCACAAAGAGCTGGTCAATACGGTGAAGGTGGAGCAGGAGTAACAATTGTTACTTTAAAATAATATAAAGTATAAGGTGGGATGGATATGATATTAGTGTCTGCATGCTTACTTGGAATAAACTGTAAGTACAATGGCGATAATAATAAAAATGATAAAGTAGAAGAATATCTTAAAGACAAGCAGTTTATAGTAGTTTGTCCTGAGCAATTAGGCGGCATGTCCACTCCACGTGAACCATCAGAAATTATAAAATTCGATGGAAATGCTGTTATAGAAGGAAAAACTAGTGTAATTAATAATAAAAGATTAGATGTAACAAAAAAATTTAAACAAGGTGCACAAGAGGCTTTAAAAATAGCTAATTTGTATGATTGTAAAAAAGCAATCTTAAAAGAAGGCAGTCCATCATGTGGTTCTAATTGCATATATGACGGAACTTTTACAGGAAAAAAGATACCTGGAGTTGGAGTAACAGCAGCTTTGCTTAGAAAAAATGGAATAGAAGTTATTAGTGAAAAGGATTTAATTTAAATATATATAGTAAATAGTTTCAAAGACCTTGAAAAAACTTAGAATTTGATTTACCATAAAATAATAATAAAAGAGAGGAGCAAAATAATGCAAGACTTTAAAATAGCAGTAGCATCATGCTTAAAAGAGCATATAGAAGAATTGACTTTAGAAGAAATAACAGCACTTATAGAAGTACCGCCAAATAAGGATATGGGAGATTTTGCATTTCCATGCTTTAAATTAGCAAAGGTATTTAGAAAAGCGCCTAATATGATAGCAGAAGAGTTATCATCTAAAATAGAAGCTAAAGGTGTTGTATCGAAGGTTACACCATTAGGTGGATATATAAACTTCTTTGTTAATAAATCTCAATTAGCAGAAACGGTTATAAAAGATGTATTAACTAAAAAAGAAATGTACGGACACAGCGATTTAGGAAAAGATAAAACTATAGTAATAGATTTCTCATCTCCTAATATAGCTAAGCCTTTCCATATAGGACATATAAGAACTACGGTTATAGGAAATGCTTTATATAAAATATATGATTCTCAAGGATATAATACAGTTAGAATAAACCACTTAGGAGACTATGGTACACAATTTGGTAAGCTTATAGTAGCTTTCAAATTATGGGGAGATAAAGCAGCTGTAGAAGCTAACCCAATACCAGAGTTATTAAAATTATACATACAATTCCATGATGAAGCTGAAAAGCATCCAGAAATGGAAGACGAAGCAAGAGCTTGGTTCACTAAATTAGAAAACGGTGATGAAGAAGCTAAAGCATTATGGCAATGGTTCAGAGATGAAAGTTTAAAAGAATTTGCTAGAGTTTATGATTTATTAGATATAGAATTTGACTCATATAATGGAGAAAGTTTCTATTCTGATAAAATGGATAAAGTTATAGATATAATAAAAGATAAAGGATTACTTCAAGAGTCTCAAGGAACGAACATAGTAGACCTAGAAGAATACAACATGCCGCCAGCACTTATAACTAAAAATGATGGTTCAACATTATATATGACAAGAGATTTAGCTGCAGCATTATATAGAAAAGAAAACTATGACTTTGAAAAGTGTATATATGTAGTTGGTTCTCAACAAAGTTTACACTTCCAACAATTATTTAAAGTTTTAGAGCTTGTTGGATTTGAATGGGCAAAAGATATGATACATGTTCCATTTGGTATGGTTGCATTAGAAGAAGGAACTATGTCTACAAGAAAAGGTAGAGTAGTATTCTTAGAAGATGTTTTAAAACAAGCTATAGAAAAGACAAAAGAAACTATGCTTGCTAAAAATCCAAATGCTTTAAATGTTGATGAAATAGCTAAGCAAGTTGGGGTTGGAGCAGTAGTATTCCAGGAATTATCAAATAGTAGAATAAAAGACTACACATTCTCATGGTCAAGAACATTAAGTTTCGAAGGTGAAACAGGACCTTACGTTCAATATACTCATGCTAGATGTTGTGCAGTTTTAAGAAAAGCTGAAGAAGAAGTTACAACAGATATAAATTATGAATTACTAAATGATGTAGATAGTGCAGAAGTTTTAAAAGTTATAGCATCATTTAATAAAACAATAGTTAATGCTATGAGAAAGAATGAACCTCATATAATAACAAGATTTGTATTAGATTTAGCACAAGCATTTAATAAATTCTACCATGATAACTCTATATTAGTAGAAGATGCAGAGTTAAGAAAAGCAAGACTTGCTTTAGTTGCATCTACAAGACAAGCTTTAGAAAATGGTCTTAAATTATTAGGAATGCATGCACCAGAAAGAATGTAATTTATATAAAATACAGGGATGTCGAAATGGATATATTACATATTAGAATGTAAT
>NZ_CP048741.1:2166404-2170960 GCF_018336475.1 Romboutsia sp. 13368 | reverse complement strand
GAATGTAATTATAATAAATAAGGGTAGTAGTATATACTGCTACTCTCCTGTATAAACGACAGCTTATAAGCTGTCTATTTTTTTTTATTAGTATAGATTATAATAAGTATATTAAAGTAATTACTTGATAAAAATAATAATTATAAAATATTACGAGGAAAATCATATTTATGAAAGATAATCTAATTAAAACAGCTTATATATCAGCTTTTGATATAAAAGATAAATATTTAAAAGATTTAATTATAATTAATACAAAGTGTTTAATAGATAATAAAACACAGAGATGTGTATATGTAGATAATAATAGATTAAGAGATGAATTGATATATTATAGATTTTATGGAGAAATACCAGAGTACAATAATATACTTAATATTTTATTACCAGTAATTATTTCTAATACTAATATTCAAAAAAGTGAGGATGAGGTAGTAGAATTAATACAAAAGTATGTTAGATACTTAAAAAAAGAAGAATATTTATTCGAATATATATTATCTTCTGTTTTATATAACTCAATTATTCATAATATAATAGAAGATAAAAATATAGAATATAAAGATTTACTTCAAAAAATTAAAGAACAAATTATAGGTTTTACTATATCTTTAGATAAGCCTAGTACTATAAAATTTCATATGGCAAGAATAAATGCAATACAACTAATAGATAAATATATAGACTTGAAAGTTGAAGAGTATGATAATTATAAAATTTTAGGAAGTTTATTAAATATATTATATGATATATACATAGAAGATAGAGAAGTTAAAGACTTTGGAAGTGAAAGTATAAAAAAATCTATACTATCTATACTAGGAAATACTGAGAACACTAATATAGATAATATAGACTTTATTTTATCAATGTCAGAATATATACTTAAATTAAGAAAGTATAAAATTAACAAAAAAATATACGATAAAAAGTCAGATCCAAGATACTTAATAAATCTTAATGAGGGTGATACATATAATGACCCTATATTTAATCAGATAAATATTGTATCTAAGACTTTTAATAATAATATATTAAATATAAATATTAAGTCTAAATCTGGACGATATCTATTAAAATTTAAAAAATCATAGAGATTAGTTATTTGATTCTAGATAATTTATAAAGTCTTCTTCGCTTGTTTCACTTAAAAAGCAGATTTCTTTTACCATACTATTTCTAAGATCGATAAAATCTTCAAGACCTGTATTTTCACTAGTGTATTCTAATGCCTTTATAATAAGTAATAAGTCTCTTTTTGATAAAGCGTTGATAGATACTTGGTCAAATAATTCCATAAAAAACTCCTTTTCTAATTTATATACTTATAATACTAATATTCTACAAAATATATGTAAAAACCTTCTATTAAAAATTTTTTTGATAATGTTTTACACATATTATTTTAACCTAAAAACAGCATAAAAATATACAATAATCTTAATAAAGAGGTGAAATAATTGAAAATTTTATTAACAACGTTAAATTCTAAGTTTATACATACAAATTTAGCAATAAGATATTTAAAAGCATATACAAAAGATATAGTTGATGCAGATATAAGAGAATATACAATTAATAATGATTTGGACTATATATTAAAAGATATATATAAGCATGATTATGATGTAATATTATTCTCAACTTATATTTGGAACATATTAGATATAGTAAAACTATGCGAAAATATAAAAAAAGTAAAACCAAACACAATTATAGGTTTAGGTGGTCCAGAAGTAAGTTATGATAGTGAAAATGCTATGGAGAAATATCCATTTGTAGATTACATACTATGTGGTGAAGGTGAATTAGTATTTAGAGATTTAGTTATGCATCTTCAAGGAAACAAAGATATAGAAGATGTAGAAGGAATAGTATACAGAAGCAATGGACAAGTAGTAGTGAATAGACCGAAAGAGTTACTACAAAACTTAGATGAAATACCAAGTCCTTATGAAAATTTAGATCCTAAAGAATATGAAAATAGAATTGTTTATTATGAAAGTTCAAGAGGTTGCCCTTTTAACTGTCAATATTGCTTATCATCTACACTTAAAGGTTTAAGATACTTTAGTATAGATAGAGTAAAAAAAGATTTAAAAGCATTAATAGATGCGAGAGTATCTCAAATTAAATTTATCGATAGAACGTTTAATGCAAATAAAAAGTTTGCTAAAGAAATAATGAATTTCCTTATGGAAAATGACAATGATTATACTACATATCACTTTGAGGTAACAGCTCATTTATTAGATGATGATATGTTAGAATTCTTATCAAATTGTAAAGAAGGATTATTCCAATTTGAAATAGGTGTTCAAACTACTAATCAAAAAGTATTAGATGCAGTTGGAAGAAGAGATGATTTTGGTAAATTATCAAAAGTAGTAAAACAAATAGCATCATACAGAAATATACATCAACATTTAGATTTAATAGCAGGTCTTCCATATGAAGATTATTCTAGTTTTGAAAACTCTTTCAATGATGTATTTAACTTAGGTATAGAACATTTACAACTAGGATTCTTAAAAATGATAAAAGGAACTGGTGTAAGAAAAACTGCAGATGAGCATGGATATAGATATAAAGATTATCCTCCATATGAAGTTTTATATAATGATTATATTACTTATGGTGAAATGCTAAAGTTAAAAGATATTGAAGAAATATTAGAAAAGTACTATAACTCTAAGAACTTTGTGTTATCTATGAGATATATAATATTTAACTATTATAAAGAAAGTCCATTTAAATTCTTCGAAGCTTTTGCAAAATACTTTGATGAAAATGGATATTTTGATGTTGCACAAGGAAAGAATCAGCTTTACAAAATACTTTTAGATTTTTATAATACTGTAATAAATAAAAATAATGAATTATTTAATGATATACTTAAATTTGATTATATATCATTAGGTAAGACATCTAATATACCACAATTCTTTAATAAGTTTGATATGGAAGACTTTAAAAATAGATGTCATGTATTTTTACAAGATGAAAATAATATATCAAAATATCTACCAGAATTTTATAATAAACCAGCTAAGCATATAATAAAATATGTTCACTTTGAACCTTTTAAATTTGATATATTAGAGCTTAAAAAGGATATAAATAAAGATATAGATAAAGTAGATAATGTAGTAATGTTTGTATACGACGACAAAAAGATATTTGAGAAATCAAAATCTTATAGAGTTAGTATATAGGAGGTTAGTATGAAATTTAAAATAGAAAAACATATATTAAAAAAAGCAGAAGAACTATCTTTTATAACTATAAAGCATGATAGTGAATTCAAAGTAGAAGGATACAATATTCCAAGTGAAGGATTACAAGTTCCTATAAAAAATGAAGTATTAGTAAAAGGAATAAAGGAAAATACAGCACAAGATAATCTAAATGCAATGTCTATTGCTGATGCAATGATATACATAATAGGTATAGATAGCCAATTTAGATATAATGAAGAATATATAAAATTCTTAAATGCATTCAAGAAAAAAGTAAATTTAGATTTAGATGCTTATATGGGCTATATGTCTAAAAAGTATTTTGATATTGGAGAATATACAGATTCTTTAATATACTTAAAAGCTCTTATAACTATGAATCCTAACGATATAACAGGACTTTATCACTATTCTATAGTATGTCAAGAAGTTGCTAAGAAGTATCAAAAAGATAATGATGATAAAGCTATGAATGATTTCTTATTAGAAGCATTACATAAACTAGAAAAAGTTATAGATTTAGACCCTGAGTTTGCTTTAGGTTACTATCACTTAGGATACCATTATTACAATCAAGGACAATATGTAAAAGCTAAAGTAATATGGGAAGAATCTTTAAAATTAGGACTAGAAGCAGATTTAGTATCTGAAGTTCAAGATAATATAGGTAAAATGGACTTTAAAGTTCAGTATGAAGAAGGGTACAACTTAGTATTCCAAGGTAGATGTGAAGAAGGTTTAGAAAAATTATTACCTTTAGAAGAAGAACATTCAGATTGGTGGAACTTATTATTTATGATAGGTTTAGCATATAAGAATATGGATGAAATTGAAACAGCTAAAGAATATTTTGAAAAAATACTACTTATAAAACCACATCAAGTAGATACTATGGTTGAACTTGGTCTTTGTGAGGCAGCTACTTTTAATATGGAAAAAGCTATAGAACATTTTGAAACTGCAGCTAAGATAAAAGAAGACCCAGAAATATTATGTAATTTAGGTATGGCATATTTAAATAATGGAGATTTAGATGATGCTATATATTATATAGAAAGAGCATATGAATTAGATCCACAAGATGAAATAACAATGTCATGTTTAAGAGAATTAGATAAATATAGGTAAAAAATGATTGAAACTTTTTGAAGACTTCTAATTAAATAGAAGTCTTTTTTTTATACAAGTATGCTATTATTTAAGTATATATAAAAGGGGGATTTAATTTGCTAAGAAGATTAGATGATATATTAGATATCCTTAAAGGAAAAGAAAAAGTAATTCTTTCTGTAGCTGCTGCAGAAGATAAAAAAGTTT
>NZ_CP048741.1:2142710-2166396 GCF_018336475.1 Romboutsia sp. 13368 | reverse complement strand
AAGCATATATAAAAGGGGGATTTAATTTGCTAAGAAGATTAGATGATATATTAGATATCCTTAAAGGAAAAGAAAAAGTAATTCTTTCTGTAGCTGCTGCAGAAGATAAAGAAGTTTTATTATCTATAAAAGATGCAGTTGAAAAAGATATAATAGAACCTATGCTAGTTGGAGATAAATCAAAAATAAATTTACTTGCAGATGAAATAGATTTTGATTTAAGTGGAATAAAAATAATAAATTCTAATAGTATAGAAGAGAGTGCTAAAATAGCTGTTGAATTAGTATCAACTAATAATGCAGATTTTGTAATGAAAGGTATTTTAGATACTTCTGTTCTTCTTAAATCCGTATTAAATAAAGATTATGGTCTTAGAACTGATAGTCTTCTTAGCCACGTAATGATATATCAATTAGAGAATTATCATAAGCTGTTATTGTTGACAGATGGAGGAATGAATATTTCACCTGATTATGAACAAAAAGAAAAGATACTTAACAATTCTGTACAAGCAGCAAAGGCCTTAGGGATAGAAACTGTAAAAGTAGCTTGTCTTGCAGCAAAAGAAAAAGTTAGCCATAAAATGAAAGCTACTATAGATGGCGATTTACTACATAAGGCATCTATAGATGGTAAATTTGGTAAAAATATTATAGTTGAAGGACCGTTAGCATTTGATTTAGCAATTTCAAAAGAGGCTAGTGAGAAAAAAGGATTTAAAAGTGAAGTATCAGGTGATGTTGATATTTTACTAGTTCCTAATATAGAAATGGGAAATGGAATAGGAAAATCATTTACATATATGGCAAATGCAAAATCGGCAGGTGTAATTATGGGAGCTAAAGCACCTATAGTATTAGTTTCAAGAGCTGATAGCGCTGAGTCTAAATTATATTCTATAGCGTATGGGGCACTAATAGCTAAAAATTTAAGTAAATAATTAGATWRTTAAAAATTTAATAAAATTAACACCAATTCAGCAAAAATTAGTATATAATCAAATTAGGTAATATAGATACTAAATTTTGATGGACATATTTTTTATTCATCCTAGGATTTTAAAATCAAGGAAAAGGGGATATAGGAATATGGATAAGAAAATGATGACTATTGATTTAAACAGCCAAGTTTTATTAGATAAGGCTGAAAGAGACGGCGTAGAAACAATGTATGATAGAAAATTGAATTTCAAATCGCAATGTGGATTTGGTCTTCAAGGTAACTGTTGTAGAATATGTGGAATGGGACCATGTAGGATAACTCCTAAGACACCAAGAGGGTTATGTGGTGCCGATGAACATGTTATAGTAGGTAGAAACTATGCAAGAATGGTTGCAGGTGGAGCTGCAGCTCACTCTGACCATGCAAGAGATATAGCTCATACAATGGCTTTAGCAAGTAGAGATGGAAATTATAAAATAAGAGATGAAGTTAAATTAATAAAATTAGCAAAAGAATGGGATATAGAAACAGAAGGTAGAGATATCTACGATATAGCTCATGAAGTTGCAGATGTAGCTTTAATGGAATTTGGTAAGCCCTATGGAGTAGCAAGATTTTTAAAGAATGCTCCAGTTCAAAGACAAAAAGTATGGAAAGACCTTGGAATAGAGCCAAGAGCTATAGATAGAGAAGTAGCAACTATAATGCATTCAACTCACATAGGATGTACAGCAGACATAGATAGTTTAATACATATGTCACTTAGAACATCTTTAGCAGATGGATGGGCTGGATCAATGATAGGAACTAGATTTAGTGATATATTATTTGGAACTCCAACAGTAAGAGAAACAGAAGCTAACTTAGGAGTTTTAGAAGATAACAAAGTAAATATAATACTACATGGTCATGAACCTTCATTATCTGAAATGATAGTTTTAGCATCTGAAGACCCAGAATTAGTAGCATTAGCTAAGGAAATGGGAGCAGAAGGAATAAACTTAGCAGGTATGTGCTGTACAGGTAATGAAGTTACAATGAGACATGGTGTAAAAACAGCAGGAGACTTCCACCAACAAGAACTAGCAATAGTTACAGGCGCAGTTGAAGCAATGATAGTAGACGTTCAATGTATATTCCCAGCACTAGCAAAAGTAGCTAAGTGCTATCACACAAAATTCATAACAACATCTCCAAAGGCTAAAATAGCCCAGTCGACATATATGGAATTCTCAGAAGAGACAGCATATGAAGATGCAAAACAAATAGTAAGAGAAGCAGTATTAAACTTTAAAAATAGAGACAAATCAAAAGTACTTATACCAGAATTAAAATCAAGTGCAACAGTAGGATACAGTACTGATGCTATAATTGGACAATTAGATAGAGTTGTAAACTCTCAAATAGATCCTTCTGGAACTCTTAAACCATTAGCAGATTGTTTAAAATCTGGAGTATTGAGAGGAGCAGTAGGTGTAGTTGGATGTAATAACGCTAAAGGCGTTTCAAATAAAGCTCATATAACAATAATGAAAGAATTAATTAAAAACGATATACTTGTTGTTACTACAGGATGTGGGGCTTCAGCTGCAGCTAAATTTGGTTTAATGACTAAAGAAGCAAGAAAATTAGCAGGTAAGGGATTGGCAACAGTTTGTGAATTAGTTAACATTCCGCCGGTATTACATTTCGGTTCTTGTGTTGACTGTAGCCGTATATTAGAAGTAGTAAGTGAAACTGCTAAAGCTCTAGATATGGATATGTGCGACCTTCCAGTAGCTGGTGTAGCACCAGAATGGATGTCTGAAAAAGCAGTTGCTATAGGTACTTATGTTGTAGCTTCTGGTATAGATACATACTTAGGTATAATGCCTCCAGTATCAGGTTCATCAAGAGCAGTAGAAATATTATGTGGTGAATTACAAGATATGGTTGGTGCAAAATTTACAGTTAATGAAAATCCAGAAGAATTAGCTCAAATAATAATATCTGATATAGAAAAGAAACGTGTTCATTTTGAAAATTTAGTTGAAGAAAAAATGAATCAAGTATATGAACAAGTAGCTGAAGTAGAAGCTTAATATAAAAATGAAAGATATAGGAATATTTCAAAATTATTCCTATCAAAAGACAAAAACACTTAGGTAAACACTTGTATTTCTATATGTTTTATCTATGTAAAAAGGTGGTATAATATGAAAATAGCGGTAACAGGTAAAGGTGGAGTAGGAAAGACAACTTTTTCTTCTATGTTGTCTAGAATGTTTGCAGATGATGGATATAGAGTAGTTGCTGTAGATGCAGATCCTGATGCAAATTTAGGTTTAGCATTAGGTTTTCCAAAGGAATTATATGAATCTATAACTCCAATATCAGAAATGAGAAAATTAATTTCTGATAGGACTTCTGCAGAAACAGGAACTTTTAATAAAATGTTTAAATTAAACCCTAAGGTAGATGACATACCAGATCTTTATTGTAAAGAACACAATGGAGTTAGATTACTTACATTAGGAACTGTAGATTCCGGTGGTTCAGGATGTGTTTGTCCAGAACATGTATTACTAAAAAGACTTTGCTCTCATTTAATACTACAAAATAAAGATGTTGTAGTTATGGATATGGAAGCAGGTATTGAACATTTAGGTAGAGGTACTGCACAAGGTGTTGATGCTTTTATAGTAGTAGTTGAGCCAGGAGAAAGAAGTTTACAAACATATAGAAAAGTTAAGAATTTAAGTAGGGATATAGGTGTTAAACAGATATTTGTTGTAGGTAATAAAATTAGAAATAGGGAAGATGAAGAATTTATATTATCTAATTTAGAGGATGGAGAAGCTTTAGGCTTTATATACTATAATCAAGATGTTATAAATTCTGATAGGAGTAGTCAATCTCCATATGATACTAGCCAAGAAACTAAGGAACAAATTGAATCAATAAAAAATAAGTTGATGGGATTAAATGTGTCATGTAATTAAAATGATATTACCGTAATCATTATTTATATAGATTATTTACAAAACATAAATAACTTATACATGGTGAAATTTAATATTTAAATTATAGGGAGGATGACGATTATGGGATTCAAATCAGATATAGAAATAGCTCAAGAAGCTAAACCACAAGATATAAGAGAAGTAGCTAAGAAGTTAGGATTAGGAGAAGATGATATAGAATTATATGGTAAGTATAAAGCTAAAGTTGATTATAATTTATTAAACAGAAGTAAAGGTGGAAAAAAATCTAAGTTAATATTAACTACAGCTATAAATCCAACTCCAGCAGGAGAAGGAAAAACAACTACTACTATAGGTGTTGCAGATGGATTAGCTAAATTAGGCGAAAATGTATTAGTTGCATTAAGAGAGCCTTCTTTAGGTCCTGTATTTGGTATAAAAGGTGGAGCTGCTGGTGGAGGATATGCACAAGTTGTTCCAATGGAAGATATAAACTTACATTTTACAGGAGATTTCCATGCTATAGGAGCTGCAAATAACTTACTAGCTGCTATGTTAGATAACCATATTCACCAAGGTAATGAGCTAGGAATAGACTCAAGAAGTATAACTTGGAGAAGATGTGTTGATATGAACGATAGACAACTAAGAAATGTTGTTGATGGTTTAGGGTCAAGAGCAGATGGAGTGGCTAGAGAAGATGGATTTGATATAACAGTTGCTTCAGAAGTAATGGCTGCTTTCTGTTTAGCAAGTGATATAGTTGATTTAAAAAATAGATTAGGAAGAATAATAGTAGGTTATAACTTCCAAGGTGAGCCTGTAACTGCAGAGCAATTAAAAGCTAATGGGGCTATGGCAGCTTTATTAAAAGATGCTTTAAAACCAAACTTAGTTCAAACATTAGAAGGAACACCTGCATTTGTTCATGGTGGACCATTTGCTAATATAGCTCACGGGTGTAACTCAGTTATAGCTACAAAAATGGCTATGCACTTTGCAGATTATGTAGTAACAGAAGGTGGATTTGGTGCTGACTTAGGTGCTGAAAAATTCCTAGATATAAAATGTAGAATGGCTGATTTAAAGCCTGATGCAGTTATAATAGTTGCTACAGTAAGAGCATTAAAATACAATGGTGGAGTTCCAAAAGACCAATTAAATAATGAAAATTTAGAAGCTTTAGAGGCTGGTCTTCCAAACTTATTAAAGCATGTTGAAAATATAACTCAAGTATTTAAGTTACCAGCAGTAGTTGCTATAAATGAGTTCCCAACTGATACAGAAGCAGAAGTTAACTTAGTAAGAGAAAGATGTAAAGAATTAGGAGTTAACGTTGCTTTATCTCAAGTATGGGCAAAAGGTGGAGAAGGTGGAGTTGAATTAGCTAAAGAAGTAATTAGATTAACTAGTGAGCCAAATGAATTTGAGTTCTGCTATGAAGATAATTTAAGTATAGAAGAGAAAATAAATGCTATAGCTACTAAGATATATGGAGCTGATGGTGTAGACTTTACTCCACAAGCTAGAAAAGAATTAGAAAAGCTAGAGAAATTAGGATTCTCACATATGCCTATATGTATGGCTAAAACTCAATATTCTTTAACTGATGATCAAACTAAATTAGGTAGACCAACAGGATTTAGAATAACAGTTAGACAATTAACAGTTTCAGCAGGTGCTGGATTTATAGTTGCTTTAACTGGTGCAATAATGAAGATGCCAGGACTTCCAAAAGTTCCAGCAGCTGAAAAAATAGATGTTGATGAAAATGGAGTAATATCTGGATTATTCTAGCAGGTAATAATGTGGGGTGTGGAAAATTCCACACTTCTACTAAATAATAATTGATTGTTTTTAGGGTATTTAAGGGGGAAATCATGAAGATATCTGAAAAAACTTGTGTTGAGTTTGTAGAAGTACTTGCTTCAAAGTCAGCTGTACCTGGTGGAGGAGGAGCAGCAGCATTAGTTGGTGCTATAGGAATGGCTTTAGGCAGTATGGTATGCAATTTAACTATAGGTAAGAAAAAATATGCTGAGTATGAAGAAAGCATAAAAGTAATATTAAATAAAGCAGGAGAAATAGAAAAGAAATTATTAAGTATGATAGATGAAGATGCTGAAAATTTCTTGCCTCTTTCAAAAGCTTACGGACTTCCTACTTCAACTGAAGAAGAGAAGAAGATAAAAGAAGAAACAATGGAAAATGCGTTAAAAGTAGCTTGTGAAGTTCCAATAAACATAGTAAGAGTATGCTTTGATGCAATAAAATTACATGAAGATTTAGTTGATAAAGGTTCAAGACTTGCTATAAGTGATGTAGGTGTAGGAGTTCAATGCTTAAGAGCTGCTATACTTAGTGGTCAATTAAATGTAGTAATAAATATAAACTCTATAAAAGACATAGAATATGTTGAAAAAGTAAGAAGTGAAGTAAATAATTTAGTAGAAGAAGGCATAAGAATTTGTGATGAAGTTTACGCTAAAGTAGAAAAAGCGTTAGAAAAGTAATTATTAAATTAGAAAACTCATACAAGGTATACTTGTATATTATATAAATTAAAATTTAAGGGGGATTTATAAAATGGAAGTAACTGCAACTAAAGGATTAATAATAAAAGGAAAGCCAGTAGCTGATCAAATAAGTGAAAGTTTAATAAAAGAAGTTAATGAATTAGTTAAAGAAGGCATAAATCCTAAGTTAGCTATAGTTAGAGTTGGATCTAGAGGAGACGATTTAGCTTACGAAAGAGGGGCATTAAAGAGATGCCAAACTATAGGTATAGAAACTGAAGTTGTAGAACTAGCAGAAGATATAACTCAAGAAGATTATGAAAAAACTTTAAGAAGTTTAAATGAAAATAAAGATGTTCATGGGATATTATGCTTTAGACCACTTCCAAAACAATTAAATGAAGAAGCAATAAAATACGTTATATCCCCAGAAAAAGACGTAGATTGCTTTAGCCCAATAAACTCTGCAAAAATAATGGAAGGCGACAAATCAGGATTCCCACCATGTACTCCAACTGCTGTTGTAGAAATATTAAAACATTATGATGTTGAATTAAAAGGTGCTAATGTAGCTGTACTTGGAAGAAGTATGGTAGTTGGTAAACCTGCCGCAATGCTTTTATTAAATGAAAATGCAACTGTAACTATATGTCACTCTAGAACTCAAGATTTAGCTAAAGTAACTTCAGAGGCTGATATATTAGTAGCTGCTGTTGGTAGAGCTAAAATGGTAAAAGAAAACTTTGTAAAAGAAGGTGCAGTTGTAATAGATGTAGGTATAAACGTTGATGAAAATGGAAACTTATGCGGAGATGTTGATACAGCATCTGTACAAAATAAAGCATCTATGATAACTCCAGTTCCTGCAGGAGTAGGGTCAGTTACAACATCTATACTTGCTAAGCATGTAGTTAAAGCTTGTAAGTCTCAAAACAATAAATAATATATTATAAGTTTTAGGGGGAATAGAGATGATAATTTCTGAAAATAAGCCTATGAGTGAAATCCTGGGATTTTTAAAAAATGCTGAAAAAGTAGTTTTAGTTGGATGTAATCAATGTGCTGCAACTTGTAAAAGTGGTGGAACAGAAGAAGTTCTAAAAATGAAAGAAGCATTGGAATCAGAAGGAAAAACTGTTCTAGGTTATACGATATTAGACCCAGCGTGTAACTTACTAAAATCTAAAAAAGATTTAAAAGCCCTGAAAACAGAAATAGCAGATGCAGATGCAGTTTTATCTTTAGCTTGCGGAGATGGAACACAAACTATAGTGAAAAATCTTAAAAAGAAAGCTGTTTATCCAGCGAACAACACTATGTTTATAGGAGAAACAAAAAGAGTTGGAGAATTTGAAGAAGCTTGTAAGGCTTGTGGACAATGTGAACTTGGATGGACAGGAGGAATATGTCCTGTAACTGTATGTGCTAAAGGATTAATAAATGGTGCATGTGGTGGAGCAAAAAATGGTAAATGTGAGATAAGTCAAGAAAATGATTGTGCTTGGGTAATGATATATGAAAGATTAAAAGAAATCGATCAATTAGATAATCTTTTAGAAATGAGACCAATGAAAGATTACTCTAAACAAAATAATCCAAGATACTTAAACATCAAACAGAAGCAACAACAAAAAGCTTCTGCTAAGGCATAAGAACTTTTAAAAGGTTAAAAGGGGGATATTTTTAATGAGCTTATTAAGAGAAACATTAGAAAGTGGAAAGTTTGCAGTTACAACTGAGATGGCACCTCCCAAGGGAACAGACCTTTCACATTTAGTAGAATGTGCAAAACCATTAGTAGGAAGAGTTCATGCGGCTAATGTTACAGATTTCCAATCTGCAGTTATGAGAACCACTTCACTTGCTACATGTAAAATATTAAAAGATGTTGGATTAGAACCAGTACTTCAAATGACTGGTAGAGATAGAAATAGAATAGCTATACAAGGTGAAATGTTATCTGCTGGTGTATTTGGAATAAAAAATATGTTAGCTTTAACAGGAGACCATACAGTAGTTGGAGACCACCCACAAGCTAAGGGTGTATTTGACTTAGATTGTATAGGTATACTTCAAACAGCTGAAACATTAATGGATGGAAAAGATTTAGTTGGAAATGAACTAAAAGGTTCTCCAGAATTCTACTTAGGAGCGTCAGTTACTCCAGAATATGCTCCAATAGAAATACAATTAATGAAAATGCAAAAGAAAATAAATGCAGGGGCTAAATTCTTCCAAACTCAAGCTGTATACGATATAGAGCATATGAGAGAATTTAGAAAATTAACTAGACATATGAATTGTAAGGTATTAGCAGGTATAGTACCTTTAAAATCTCCTGGAATGGCGAAATTCATGACTGCAAATGTTCCTGGTATATTTGTTCCAGATAATCAAATAGAGAGATTAAGAGCCGTAGGAAAAGAAAACTGGGTATCTGAAGGTATAAAGATGGCTGGTGAATTCATAAGACAATTAAGAGAAGAAGACTTATGTGATGGTGTTCATATAATGGCGATAGGAGCAGAAGAAAATGTTCCAGCTATATTAGATGAAGCAGGATTATAAAAATAAGATATTCTAAAATTTAATTGCGATAGGGGAGGATTAATATGAAAATAGCAGTTATAGGAGGAGGACCAGGAGGTTACGTTGCAGCAATAAAAGCATCTATGCTTGGGGCTGAAGTAACAGTTATAGAGAAGAAAAAAGTTGGAGGAACTTGCTTAAATGTAGGATGTATACCTACTAAAGCATTACTTGCATCTTCTTCAATGTTAATGAATATAAGAGAAGCTAAGGACTTTGGTATAAATATAGAGGGAGAAGTTAATACAGACTTTAGTGCTGTAATGGCTAGAAAAGATAAAGTTGTAAGTCAGTTAGTAAGTGGAATAGAGTTCTTATTTGAAAAAAGAGGAATAAATTTAGTAAATGGATTTGGTAAGCTTGTAGATAAGAATACTATAGAAGTTACTAAGGATGACGGTTCAGTAGAAACTATAAATGCTGATAAAATAATATTAGCAAATGGTTCAGTTCCTGTAGTACCACCTACGATTCCTTATGATAAAAAACGTATAATCACTAGTGATGAAGTACTAGGATTAACTGAATTACCTAAGTCTATGTTAATCATAGGAGGAGGGGTAATCGGTTGCGAAATAGGTCAGTTTTTTGGGGCTTTAGGCACTGAAATTACTATAGTTCAAAGAGGAGAACAACTATTACCTTTTGAAGATAAAGATGTTGTAAAACAGTTGCATAGACAATTTAAAAAAGATAAAATTAAAGTACTACTAGAAAATGGAGTTGATTCTTGCGAAGTAGTAGGGGACGAAGTAGTATCAACATTATCAGACGGAAGTAAAGTAACTACTCAATATGTATTAGCTGCTATAGGTAGAAAACCAAATATTGAAGGCTCTGGAATAGAGGAATTAGGGATAGAGTTAAACAGAGGTAAAATAGTGGTTAATGAAAACCTTGAAACTAATGTAGAAGGTATATATGCAATAGGAGATTTAATAAATACTCCAATGCTTGCACATGTTGCTTCTAAGGAAGGAATAATAGCTGTAGAAAATGCTTTTGGAAAATCTAAAAGTGTAGATTATACAGCAGTGCCAAGATGTGTATATACTGAACCTGAAGTTGCTGCAGTTGGAAAAACTCAAAAGCAATTAGATACTGAAGGTGTTGAGTATAATGTAGGTAAATTTGACTTTAGAGGATTAGGAAAGGCTCAAGCTATTGGTCATATACAAGGATTTATAAAAGTTCTTGCTGATAGTGAAGATAAAATAGTAGGTGCATCAGTAGTAGGTCCTCATGCAACAGATTTATTAACAGAATTATCACTTGCAGTACATTTAGGATTAACTGTAGAGCAAGTAGGAGATGTTATACATGCACATCCAACATTATCTGAAGGTTTAATGGAAGCACTTCACGATGTTCATGGAGAATGTGTTCATGCAGCTCCAAAATTAGATAAAGCACAAGCTTAATACAAAACAGAGTAAATTAAAAGCTCTGTTTTGACAAAAACAAAGGGGGAAATCTTGGTATGGGATATAATATAGCAGTAGCAGGTAAAGGTGGAACTGGAAAGACTAGTCTTACAGGGCTTTTAATCAATCACCTAACAACTAATAATAAGGGACCAGTATTGGTTGTTGATGCAGATGCAAATGCAAATATAAATGAAGTATTAGGTATAGAAGTTGAAACTACTATAGGTTCAATAAGAGAAGAAGTTAGCCAAAGGGAGAAGCAAGGGAATGCATTTCCAGGAGGAATGACAAAAGCTCAATACCTACAATATAGATTAAATACTTGTTTAGCTGAAGGCGAAGGATATGACTTAATGGTAATGGGAAGATCTGAAGGAGAAGGGTGTTACTGTTACGTAAATGGGATATTAAGAGAGCAAACTGATAAATTATCAGATGCTTATGAATATTTAGTCATAGATAATGAAGCTGGAATGGAACATCTAAGCAGAAAAACAACTAAGCATATAGACAAACTTTTATTAGTTAGCGATTGTTCAAGAAGAAGTGTTCAAGCTGTTGCTAGAATAAGAGATTTAGCGAAAGAATTAAACTTAAGTGTAGGAGATATATACTTAATTATAAATAAAGTTCCAAGTGGAAAATTAAACGATGGGATAAAAGAGGAAATTGATAAACATAATCTAAACCTTATAGGAGTAGTACCTATGGATGAAATGATATATGAATATGATTCTTCAGGAATACCATTAGTTAATTTACCAGAGGAGTCAAAAGCTAAGATAGCCATAAGTGATATAATGGCTAAACTAGAATTAAATTAGTATTAAGGGGGAAAAGCTATGGCATTTAAGATGTCTGTTCAAAAGTATTCTGGAAAAGTATCAGAAGTAGAAATAGGTACAGGAGAAAAAGCAATAAAAATAGGTGGAGAAAGTACACTACCATTTTACAGCTTTGATGGAGATACAGGAAATACTCAAAAAGTAGGAATAGAAATGTTAGATGTTTATCCAGAAGGATGGACTGATGGATTTAAAGAAATGTATAAAGATGTTTGCGATTGTCCGGTTAAGTGGGCTAAGTACATAGAAGAAAATTTAAACGCAGACTTTATATGTTTAAAGCTTGAAAGTTCTGATCCAAATGGTCTTGATAGAAGCCCTGAAGAATGTGCACAAGTTGCTAAAGATGTAGTTGAATCAGTTAGCTTACCTGTAGTTATAGCAGGATGTGGAAACCATGAAAAAGATTCTAAGGTATTTGAAAAAGTAGCTCAATCACTAGACGGTAATAACTGTTTATTCTTAGCAGCTACAGAAGATAACTATAAAGCAGTTGGTGCTGCATCTACAATGGCATATAGCCACAAAGTAGCAGCTGAAACTTCTGTTGATATAAACCTAGCTAAACAATTAAACGTATTATTAACTCAATTAGGTGTTAAACCTGAAAATATAGTTATGAATGTAGGATGCTCAGCTGTAGGTTATGGATATGAGTATGTTGCATCTACTATGGATAGAATTAGACTTGCTGCATTTGGTCAAAATGATAAAACATTACAAATGCCTATAGTAACTCCAGTTTCATTCGAGACTTGGAATGTTAAAGAATCTATAGCAAGTATAGAAGATGAACCTCAATGGGGATGCATGGAACAAAGAGGTATAAACATGGAAGTATCTACTGCAACAAGTGCTTTAGTTGGTGGAGCAAATGCAGTTGTACTTCGTCATCCAAAATCAGTAGAAACTATAAAAGAATTAGTTAGTGCGTTAGCTTAATTAAATTGTAAGGTTAGGGGGAAAAAATCATGGCATTAAAAGCTTTAGATATATTTAAATTAACACCAAAGAAAAACTGTAAGGATTGTGGATTTCCAACTTGTATGGCTTTCTGTATGAAAGTTGCTTCTGGAGCAGTAGAAATAAACAAGTGTCCACATATGTCTGATGATGCATTAGCAAAATTATCAGAAGCAACAGCTCCTCTAATGAGAGGTGTAAAAGTAGGAAGTGGAAGTTCTGAATATGAATTAGGTGCTGAAACAGTACTATTTAGACATGAAAAAACATTAGTAAATAGAAATAGATATGCAGTAGCATTTGATGATTCTATGACTAATGAACAAATAGATTTAAAAATAGCTAATATAAAAGCTGTTAACTATATAAGAATAGGCGAAGAAATGAAAGCTGAAATGGTAGTTTTAGAATACCGTGATAATAAAGAGGGATTCTTAAATTTAGTAAATAGAGTTAACGAAAGTACATTAGATGTAACTCATATAATAGTATGTGAAAATGTTGAAATAGCTAAAGAAGCTATAGAAATATTAAAAGATAAAAAACCTATAGTTTATGGAGCTAATAAAGATAACTACCAAGGCATGGTTGAATTAGTAAAAGACCTTAAATTAGCATTAGGTGTAAAAGCTGCTAATTTAGAAGAATTATATTCTACAATTGAAGCAATTCAAGGATTAGGATATAGAGAATTATTATTAGATGTAACTGGAGAAAGTATAAAAGATACATTTACAAATGCTGTTCAAGTTAGAAGAATAGCCTTAAAAGAACAAGACAGAACGTTTGGATACCCATCAATAGTATTTGCAAATAAATTATCAAATAATGACCCACAAATGGAAGTAGCCCTATCATCAATGTTTACAATAAAATATGGATCTATAATAGTAATAGATGACATAGATTACTCAAAAGCATTACCACTATTCGCATTAAGACAAAATATCTACACTGACCCACAAAAACCAATGAGAGTTGAACCAAAAATATATCCAATGAATAACGCAGATGAAAATTCACCAGTAATGGTTACTGTTGACTTTGCATTAACTTACTTCATAGTATCTGGAGATATAGAAAGATCTAAAGTTCCAGCATACTTAGCTATACCAGATGCAGGAGGATACTCTGTATTAACTGCTTGGTCTGCAGGTAAGTTCAGTGGAAGTAGCATAGCTAACTTTATAAAAGAAAGTAAAGTTGAAGAAATGACTAAAAATAGAGATTTAATAATACCAGGAAAAGTTGCTGTATTAAAAGGTGATATAGAAGAGAACTTACCAGGATGGAATGTAATAATAGGTACAGAAGAATCTATGGAAATACCTAAGTTCTTAAAAGATTACAAAGCTAAGCAAGATCAAGCAGTAGCAAATGCATAATACATAAATAAAAATAGTAGCTAATATATTTAGCTACTATTTAAAAAAATAAAAAAGTAACTTATAGGGGGATAAATAAATGGAAAAATTTTTAGTAATAGGTGAAAGAATACACTGTATATCACCATCAATAAGAAAAGCTTTAGCTGAAAGAGACCCTGAACCAATATTAAAAAGAGCTAAAGAACAATTAGAAGCTGGTGCACATTACATAGATTTTAATATAGGACCTGCAGAAAGAGATGGAGAAGAATTAATGACTTGGGGTGTTCAGTTACTTCAAAAAGAATTTAATAATGTTCCATTAGCTTTAGATACTGCAAATAGAAAAGCTATAGAAGCAGGACTTAAAGTATATGATAGAACTCATGGAAAACCAATAATAAACTCTGCTGATGCAGGTGGAAGAATAGATTTAATAGATTTAGCAGGAGAATATGAAGCTAAAGTTATAGCTTTATGTGCTAAAGAAGGTATACCAAGAGATAATGATGAGCGTATGGCTTACTGCCAAGAAATGTTAGAAAGAGGTTTAATGGCAGGATTAGAACCAGAAGATATGTTATTTGACCCATTATGCTTAGTTATAAAAGGAATGCAAGAAAAGCAAATGGAAGTTTTAGAAGCTATAAGAATGATGACTGAAATGGGATTATTAACAACTGGAGGATTATCTAATGTTTCTAATGGTTGCCCAAAACATTTAAGACCTATATTAGACAGTGCTTGGCTAGCTATGGCTATGGCTAATGGATTTAGTTCAGCTATAGTAAATCCTTGTGATGAAGAATTAATGAGAACGATAAAATCTTGTGACATAATAAGAGGAGCTTCTTTATATGCAGACTCATTCTTAGAGTTAAATGAAGGTTCATTTGCATTTAATATATAAGATATAAACATAGATAAAGAAGTTTAAAAAGGGGGAAATATAGAGTGAACTTATTTGATATAATTTTTACAGGTTCTGAGCAAGCATTACAAGCTGCGAAAGGATTATTAAACCAAGCTATAGAAGCTAATGGAAGAGAACATAAAGTAGCATTCACTGATACTGCATATTCATTACCATGTATATATGCAGCAACAGGAAAAAAAATGAACTGTTTAGGAGATTTAGAAGGAGCTCTTGAAATAGTAGAAAGCTTAATAAATAAAACTCATTTATTAGAGCATGCATTAAATTCCGGATTAGCTACAGCACTTGCTGCTGAAGTTATAGAAGCTATAAAATATGCAACTAGTGAATCTCCATATAGTGAACCTTGTGCAGGTCATATAAGTGACCCTATAATAAGATCACTTGGTGTTCCACTAGTTACAGGAGATATACCAGGAGTTGCAGTTGTACTTGGAGAGTGCCCAGACTCTGAAACTACAGCTAAAATAATAAAAGATTACCAATCTAAAGGTTTACTTACTTTCTTAGTTGGTAAAGTAATAGACCAAGCAATAGAAGCTGAAGTAAAAATGGGTCTAGAATTAAGGGTTATACCATTAGGGTATGATGTAACATCTGTTATACATGTTGTATCTGTTGCAGTAAGAGCTGCGTTAATATTTGGGAACTTAACTCCAGGAGATTTACCAGGATTATTAGAATATACTTCTAAGAGGGTKCCTGCATTTGTAAATGCATTTGGACCATTAAGTGAATTAGTTGTATCTGCTGGTGCTGGAGCTATAGCTTTAGGATTCCCTGTTATAACAGACCAAATTGTACCAGAAGTTCCAATGAACTTATTAACTCAAAAAGATTATGATAAGTTTGTAGCTACTTCTTTAGAAGCTAGAGGAATAAAAATAAAGATAACAGAAATACCAATACCTGTATCATTTGCAGCAGCATTTGAAGGTGAAAGAATAAGAAAGAATGATATGTTTGCTGAATTTGGTGGAAATAAAACTGAAGCTTGGGAACTTGTTATAAAGAGAGAGTTAAGTGAAGTTGAAGACCACAAAATATCAGTAATAGGTCCTAATATAGATGAAATAGAATCAAATGGAGTAGTAAGATTACCACTTGCTGTTATAGTTAATATAGCTGGGAAATCTATGCAAGAAGATTTTGAACCAGTTCTAGAAAGAAGATTACATTACTTCTTAAACTACATAGAAGGTGTAATGCATGTTGGTCAAAGAGATATGTCTTGGATAAGAATATCTAAAGATGCTTATGAAAAAGGATTTAGACTAGAGCATATAGGAGAAGTTTTATATGTTAAAATGCTAGAAGAATTTGACTCTGTTGTTGATAAGTGTGAAATAACTATAATTACAGATGCTGAGAAAGTTTCACAGTTAAAATCTCAAGCAATAGATAGATATAATTCTAGAGATGAAAGAATAGCTTCGTTAGTGGATGAAAGTGTTGAAGAATTCTATTCTTGTAATATGTGTCAATCTTTTGCACCAGCACACGTATGTGTTGTTACTCCTGAAAGACTTGGACTTTGTGGAGCAGTTAGTTGGTTAGATGCTAAAGCTACTAAAGAATTAGATCCAACTGGACCTTGCCAACCGATAGTTAAAGGGCCATGTTTAGATGAAAGATTAGGTAAATGGCAATCAGTTGATAATACAGTAAGCGAAATATCTCAAGGTGCTGTTGAGAATGTTACATTATACTCTATACTTGAAGATCCGATGACTTCTTGTGGATGCTTTGAGTGTATATGCGGTATAATGCCTGAAGCTAATGGATTTGTTATAGTAAATAGAGAGTACTCTGAAATAACTCCTGTTGGTATGACATTTGGAGAGCTTGCTTCTATGACAGGTGGAGGAGTTCAAACTCCAGGATTCATGGGACATGGAAGACACTTTATATCTTCTAAAAAGTTTGCTTATGCAGAAGGTGGTCCAGAAAGAATAGTTTGGATGCCAAAAGAATTAAAAGATTATGTAGCGGATAAATTAAATGCTACAGTTAAAGAAATGTGTGGTATAGAAAACTTCACAGATATGATATGTGATGAAACTATAGCTAGCGATTCAGAAGGTGTATTAGCATTCTTAGAAGAAAAAGGACATCCAGCATTATTAATGGAATGCGTAATGTAATTTAGTATATTAGGAGGGCTATTATGAAAGTTATACCAAGTTTAAAATATACTGACAAACATGAATGGGTTAGAATGGATGGAGAATTTGCTTATATAGGAATAACAGATTATGCTCAAGATCAATTAGGCGAGGTGTTATTTGTTGAAATGCCTGAAGTTGGAGATGAATTAAGTCAAGGAGAAGAATTTGGTGTAGTTGAATCTTCAAAAGTAGCATCAGATTTAATAGCTCCTTTATCTGGAGAAGTTGTTGAAAGAAATGAAAGATTAGATGATGAACCAGAATATATAAATGAAGATCCATATGATGCATGGGTTGTAAAAATTAAAGTAGCTGATGAAGATGAGTTAGAAAACTTATTAAATTCAGATGGATATGAATCTATAATAGAGTAATTTAAATAAGAGTATGAAGGTTTGAGTGCACACAAATCTTTCATACTCTTTATTAATGCCTATAGAAATAACATATGCTAAAATTATAGTAGAAAAGCATATTGGGGGAATGGGATATGATAAAAGTAAATTTCACATCAAATAATAAAGAAGTTTATTGTAATAAAGGTGATAGTTTATTAGATGTTGCAAGGGAGGCAGATATATTTATAGATGCTCCTTGTAATGGAAATGTATCTTGTGGTAAATGCAAAGTAAAACTTATAAAAGGGAATGTTGATACAGAAAAAACACGTCATATAAAAGATGAAGAGTGGGAACAGGGATATGTGTTAGCATGTAATACTAAAATAATAGAGGACGTAGAAATAGAAGTACCATCTAAATTATCCTCATCAATGCATGGAATGAAAATAGAGGGTAGTGATAATAAGAAAGATAAAGAAATATTTGATAGAGCAAAGAAAATAATAGAAGAAAATAATTTTGGATTTAAAACTAATATTGAAAAAACTTATATAGAAATGGATGAACCTACATTAGATGATAATATAAGTGATATTGATAGAATAGAAAGACATGTTAGAAATAATTTAGGATATGATGAAATAGATTTTACATTAGAATTACTTAGAAAAGTTCCACAAATAATAAGAGAGGAAAATTTCAAAGTAACAATAACTTATGCTAAACATAAAAATAAAATAACTATATTAAATATAGAATCAGGTAATAAAGAAGATAAACTTTATGGAGTTGCTATAGATATAGGAACTACATCTGTGGTTGTATGTTTAGTTGACTTGCATACTAAGGAAGTTATAGATAAAGCATCATCTGGAAATGCTCAAATAAAATATGGTGCAGATGTTATACATAGAATAGTATATTCAAGAAAGGAAAATGGACTTAAAGAACTAAATGAGGCGATAATAGATGAAACTATAAACCCATTGTTAGAATCTATTTATATAAAAAATAATATAAATAAAGATAATGTAGTAAGTCTTGTAGTTGCAGGAAATACAACTATGTCTAGCTTATTCTTAGGAGTTTACACAGATTTCTTAAGACAAGAACCATTCATACCACCATTTTTAAAGTCTCCTAAATTACTAGGTAATGATATAGGATTAAATATAAATAATAATGCCTATGTATTTTTAGCCCCGTCAGTTGCATCATATGTGGGAGGCGATATTACAGCAGGTGTATTATCTGCAGGCATTTGGTCTAGTGAAAAAAATGTATTATTTATTGATTTAGGTACTAATGGAGAATTAGTATTTGGAAATAAAGACTATATGATGAGTTGTGCTTGTTCTGCAGGTCCTGCATTTGAAGGTGGAGGAATAAGCTGTGGAATGAGAGCATCAAGTGGAGCTATAGAAGAAGTAAAAATAAATAAAGAAACATTAAAACCAACTCTCACTATAATAGGAGATAACAAGCCTGTAGGTATATGTGGCTCAGGTATAATAGATTTAATATGTCAAATGCTAATTACGGGAATAATAGACAGAAGGGGAAAAATACATAGAGATATAAACAATGAAAGAATAAGATTTAATGAGTATGAAATAGGTGAATATGTATTAGCATTTAAAGAAGAATATAATCTAGAAAGTGATATAACAGTAAATGAAGTTGATATAGATAACTTTATAAAAGCTAAAGGTGCTATATATTCTGGAGCATCAGTTTTAATAGAAAGTTTAGGCATGGATTTTAGTGTTATAGATAAGGTTTATATAGCTGGAGGTATTGGAAATAACCTGAACATAGAGAATTCTATATTAATAGGATTACTTCCTGATATAGACAGAGAAAAATTTGTATACATAGGTAATAGTTCATTAGTAGGCTCTTATCTTGCATTAGTGAGTGAAGATGCTAAAAATAAGCTTAAAGATATAGGAAATGAAATGACTTATGTTGAGTTAAGTGTTTATCCAACATATATGGATGAATTTATATCAGCATGTTTTTTACCTCATACAAACATAGAGCAATTCCCAACAGTAAGATCAATATTAAGTGAGCAATTATAATATATTGAACTATCTGTATTGGATAAATTTGGTTGACTATCAATTAGTGACAGTGCTATACTCAAATTATAAAAGAATAGTAAGAAATGAAATTCTGAAGGTTTCTTCGGTGTATTGAAATACCTGAAGAAACCTTTTTTAATATAATTTAAGGGGGAAATAAGTTATGTGTGAATCAGCAGCATATATTTTAAAAGAAGAGGGATTAGAGAGAATAATGGATAACGTTGTGAGTGTAGATCCATTTGAAGGACAAGTTTATTTAACTGATTTATTAGGTGAGCAAAAAATAGTGGATGGAGAAATAAAAGAAATAAGACTAATGGACCATAAAATAATAATAAAAGAAAATAAAAAATAATAGGGGATATATAAATGATAATAGCTGTTATAGATGGAATGGGTGGAGGTATAGGTGCTCAAATAGTATCTAATCTTAGGGAAGAGCTACCATCATATATAGAAATATATGCACTTGGTACAAATTCTATTGCAACTAGTGTTATGATGAAATCACATGCAAATAAAGGTGCTACAGGGGAAAATGCAATAGTTACATCAGTTAAGAAAGCTAATATAGTAGTAGCACCAATATCTATAACTATGCCTAATGCTATGATGGGAGAAGTTACAACTAAAATAAGTGAATCAGTAAATGACTGTGAAGCTTTAAAGATATTTTTACCTATCATGCCAGAGAATACAGAATTAGTAGGCTTAGAAAACAAGCCATTAGCATTATTAATAAGAGATAGTATTAAGTTAATAAAAAAAGAATTTAATATAAAATAATGGGGAGAAAAGTATAATGATATTCAACAATAATAGAGTGAGATTCCACCATGCAGATGATCATGACCATCCATATGGACATGGACATGACCATGTACATCCACATACACATAGTGAATCAATTGAGAATAAAGATGAAAAAACTTTAAATATATTATTACTTCATTGGGTAAAACATAATGAATCTCATGAAGAAGGATTTAAAGAATGGGTGGACAAAGCTAAGAATATGGGAAAATATGAAACAGCAAATAATATTGAAAAAGCTATTGAATACTTACAAAAGGTAAATGAGATGTTAATGGAAGCTAAAAAAAATATGTAGTAACTAGCAAAAATAAGATAGTAATATTTATTAATAAAAATTAATTATAAATTTTATAATAAATTTATTTTATAATTGGGGGAGAAATAATTATGATAAAAAGTTTAAGTTTAAAAAAATTTTTAGCTGCAATATCTATAATGGGATTAACATTAAGTGTTGTAGGATGTTCATCAAGTAATGAAAGTAAAGATGACGTATCAGAAAATAAAATAGAACAAAGTAACTTTACACCAGTAGAATTTACATATTCAGATGGGGCAAAATACTATGATGTAAAGATTGAAACTCCAAGAGAAAAAGCTGTAACATTATCCCAATTCATGACAGAGATGCTATTAGCTCTTGATTTAGGTGATAAGATGGTAGGAACTGCACTTTTAGATAATCCTATACTTCCTGAGTTTGAAGAAGCATATAATAAAATACCAGAACTTGAAATAGGTGAAGGACACTCAGTATCTAAAGAAGGATTTATGGCAACAGGTGCTGACTTTGTAAGTGGATGGGACTCATCTATAAGTGATCAAACAACAGGAGCACCAGACGAACTTATAGAAAAAGATATAACTCCATTTATGGCAAAATCATATAATCCAGATGCTACAGTAGAAACTGTATATGAAGATTTTGAATTATTAGGGAAAATATTTGGAGTAGAAGATAAAGCAAATGAAGTAATAAATAAAATGAAAAGTGATATAAAAGTTGTAACTGATAAAGTTGGTGATATAAAAGAAGAAGCTAGAGTAAAAATGATGGTTTATGATTCAGGTGAAAATGATGCAATGGTAGTTGGATCAGGTCTTGCTAATAACTTAATAGATTTAGCTGGTGGTAGCAATATATTTGGCAAAGATGAAACTAAACCTTATATAAATGTATCTTGGGAAAGTATAGTAGCTGAAAATCCAGAAGTTATAATTGTAACAGATTACTTAGCAGGTTCTCCAGTTGAAGAAAAAATTGAGTTCTTAAAAAGTCATCCAGCATTAAAGGATGTTGATGCAATAAAGAATGATAAAATATATGTTGTAGGATTAGCAGATTTATCTCCAGGTGTTAGAAATCCTATGGTTATAGAAAAAATGTATGGATATTTCTTTGGAGAAAATAAATAATGGAAGTATCAATACAAAAAACAAGAAACCTTTCAACAAAGAGGGGGTTCTTATTTTGGACTATAGCGTTAACTATATTACTAACAGTTGTAGTAGTTGGGGCTATAGCTATAGGTAGTACATATATAGAGCCTGGAGAAGTATATAAAGTACTACTTAGTAAATTATCTAATGGAACTTTATTTGGAGATGTTGGAACTGTTATGACACAAAATATAATATGGGAAATTAGATTTCCAAGGGTGTTATTAGGTGCATTATGTGGAGCTGGTATTGCACTTTGTGGTGTACTTATGCAATGTGTAACTAAAAATCCAATAGCAGAACCATATATGCTTGGTATATCATCTGGAGCATCTTGTGGAGCAGTTGCAGTTATAGTATTAGGTGGAATATCATCAATAGGAATTAATAGTATAAGTGTAGGTGCATTTATTGGTTCTATATTATCAGGAGTATTAGTATTTGCTATAGGTACTCAAATGGGAAAAACGACATCTACTACAAGATTAGTTCTTACGGGTATGGCTATATCAACAATATTTTCAGCACTTACAAACCTTCTTATATATTCAGCAGATAATTCAAATCAAGCTAAAAATGCATTGTTTTGGACAATTGGTAGTTTAGGTGGAGCAAAGTGGGATGTTTTATTATTCCCATTTATAATATTAGTTATAGTTATGATAATTACCTTTATAATGTCAAAATCATTAGACATATTACTTTTAGGTGACGATAGTGCAATAATACTTGGAATAAATGTAAAAATGATAAAATCTATAATATTGGTATTAGCAACTTTACTTACATCATCTTTAGTTGCAATAACTGGGGCTATAGGATTTATAGGTCTTGTAGTACCTCATATATCTAGAACTATAGCAGGAAGTGACCATAAAAAGTTAATAGTACTTTCATCATTAATGGGAGCTATATTCTTAATAGTATCAGATGTATTAGCAAGGGGGCTTTTCCCACCAATAGAAATACCAATAGGAATAATAACAGCTTTAATAGGTGGACCATTCTTTTTATATTTAATTTCAAAGAAAAATTACTCTTTTGGAGGAAATGACTAATGATTAAGGTGCAAGTTAAAAATTTAGGATTTAGTATAGATAAAAAAGAAATACTAAAAGATATATCTTTTGAAGTTCCAAAAGGAAGTTTTGTAGGAATAATAGGGCCAAATGGATCAGGAAAATCAACATTACTTAAAAATATATATAGACTACATAAGCCATGTAGTGGAAGTATAACTTTAGATAATAAAGATTTATCTAAAATGAAAGATAAAGATTGTGCAAAAGAAATAGCAGTACTTGCTCAAGAAAGTAATTCACAGTTTGATTTTACAGTAGAGCAAATTGTAAAAATGGGAAGATATCCATACAAATCTGTTTTTGAAAATTATTCCAAAAGTGATATTCAAATGGTTAAGGATATGTTAGAGAAAGTTGGATTAAATAATTATAGTAATAGGAGTTTTTCTAATTTATCTGGTGGAGAAAAGCAGCGAACTTTAATTGCAAGGGCATTAGTTCAAAATACAGATTTTTTAATACTAGATGAGCCTACAAATCACCTTGATATAGGTTACCAAATACAACTTATGGACCTTATTAAAAGTCTTAATATAACAACACTATCAGCAATACATGATATGAATATAGCATCTATGTATTGTGATTATTTAATAGTTATGAAAGATGGTGAAATTAGAGATTTTGGAAAGGTTGAAGATGTTATAACACCACAAATGTTAAAAGAAATATTTGGTGTAAATGCTTATGTAGGAGTAAATCCAATAAATAACAAGTTACAAGTTTCATTTATGCATACTCATGAACATATAAATGGAGTAGGGCATGATCATATACATGAAGATGGATTTACAGGAGAGCATGTTCATTACCATAATCACGATAGAGAACATTCAATTTAAGATTAGCTAAAAGCTAATCTTTTTATTTTATTATGTATAATGATTATATAATCTAAGATTTCATTATACATAATAAAATAGTAAAAAATTTCTAAAAAAGTTACATAAACTTGTTGACTATTTTAGGATAAGCTTATATAATTAAAGTATAAATTAAATAAATACGGAGAAGTACTCAAGTGGCTAAAGAGGAACCCCTGCTAAGGGTTTAGGCTGGGTTATACTGGTGCGAGGGTTCGAATCCCTCCTTCTCCGCCAGTTAAAAGACTATGAATTTCATAGTCTTTTTTATTTTTCAAATGAATAAAAACATACCTTATAGATAAACTATATCAATAGATATAATATATGAAAGAA
>NZ_CP048741.1:2131616-2139979 GCF_018336475.1 Romboutsia sp. 13368 | reverse complement strand
TACATAATAAAATAGTAAAAAATTTCTAAAAAGTTACATAAACTTGTTGACTATTTTAGGATAAGCTTATATAATTAAAGTATAAATTAAATAAACACGGAGAAGTACTCAAGTGGCTAAAGAGGAACCCCTGCTAAGGGTTTAGGCTGGGTTATACTGGTGCGAGGGTTCGAATCCCTCCTTCTCCGCCAGTTAAAAGACTATGAATTTCATAGTCTTTTTTATTTTTTAAATGAATAAAAACATACCTTATAGATAAACTATATCAATAGATATAATATATGAAAGAAGGTATTATTATGAAGAAGAAGTTATTATATATAAGTGTAAACTCAAAGCCTGAAAATTATTTCATAGTCTTTTTTATTTTTTAAATGAATAAAAACATACCTTATAGATAAACTATATCAATAGATATAATATATGAAAGAAGGTATTATTATGAAGAAGTTATTATATATAAGTGTAAACTCAAAGCCTGAAGATTTATCTGCAAGTAAGACTGTAGCGCGAGCATTTATAAATAAATTCTTAGATAAAAATAAAGACTTCGAAGTAGAAGAAGTAGACTTATATAAAGAGCATATACCAAGACTTGAGTATCAATACTTTGAAAAAAGAAACTGTATAATCAATGAGGATGATACAAAAAAATTAGATGATAAAGGGCAAGAGGAAGTGAGAAAAATAAGAGCGTTATGCGACCAATTTATAAGTGCAAATGTTTATGTAATAGCAGCACCAATGTGGACTTTATCATTTCCAGCACCTCTTAAAGAATATATAGATTGTATAATGCAAGATCAAAAAACTATAAAATTTGAAGGAAAGAAAATAGAACCTTTATTAAATGATAAACCTAGAACTATGGTATATATTCAATCATCAGGTGCTAATGTACCTTGGGTATTAAGACCAATTCTTAATAAAGGACTTAACTATGTAGAAGATGTAATTAAATTTATGGGAATTAAAAAGTTTGAAGAATTATTAGTAGATGGAACTGGATTTACTAAAAAAGAACAACAAGAAGCCATAAATAAAGCAATTGATAAAATAGATGATGTTATAGACTCAATGAAATTTTAGTAAAGAGAGCTTATACCTTACTATAAGGATATAAGCTAAGCTCTTTTTTTATTAAATAATTACATAATGAATAAATATTGTCTTCTAATAAAGATTCATTAAATTTTAGTGGAATAATTTTAGACATATTATAGAATAAAATTATATTATTATTTGAATCTATACCTTTATTTAAATGTATGTTTAAGATTATATTATTTTCATCAGATACTATAGAGTAATTGTCATTATATATATCTATATTAAATAAAGTACCTTCAAAAAGATTATATTTAATAGATAGTATATTTTTAGATATTTTTAAAGATATAGGTAGTAAATCTAGGTGTACTTTATCTGTAATTATAGAAAGTATATTTAATTTTTCTTTCAAAATATCTTTTATTTTAAAAATTTTACCTAAATAATAAATATCTTCATAATTATGAAGTAGAATTTTTTCTTTTAAGCTATCCTCTTGAGTAGCTGAATATTYTTTATATAAATCAACACTTTCTTTACCTGAAATAGTATCTTCCCTATATATATCAAGGTATTTTTCTATAGTTTTTAGTTTACAATCAGATAGAGATAACTTTTCTTTAAAAGGTCTGATTACTTTTAAAATATCCATATCATCACTTTTAGATAAAGAAAAATTTATATCATGTTTTTTTAGCCTAGAATTTAAAAATGGAATATCAAAAGTTAAACCATTAAAGGTAATATGATTTTTATAATCTTTTATAAAGTTTATAAAATTAAGTAAAAGTTCTTTTTCATCATCTTCAGAATTAGCAAAAAATTGTTTTATAATAGTTTTATTATCTTTATTAAATAAAATTCCAATCAATATAACTTTACAATATTTTGAGTTTAGACCGGTAGTTTCTATATCAAAAACAAAATGATTAGGAGGAATATCTATTAGTTCATCTAAAGTTTTAGTTATTATTTCCATAAAATTTCTCCTTTTTTTAATTATATATTATAATAATTATTAGTATAAGCATATTTGCTTAGTTTTTATTATAAATTAAATAAATAATACTTCAAGGTAGGTAGTTATGATAAGTATAGATAAATTAAATGAAAATCAGATAAAGGCTGTAGAACATGTAGATGGTCCTTGTATGGTTCTTGCTGGACCTGGTTCTGGTAAAACTAGAGTAATAACTTATAGAATAGCAAATATGGTTGTAAATAAAAATATAAAACCAACAAGCATACTTGCTATAAGTTTTACAAAAGCATCATCCTTAGAAATGAAAAATAGAGCATTAAGTTTAAGTAATGATATTAGAATGAATAAGGTTACATATGGAACATTCCATTCTGTATTTTTTAGAATACTAAGATATTTTGAAAATTATAATATTGAAAGTATTTTAGATGAAAAAACAAAAAGGTTAGGATTAAAAAATATATTAAAAGGATTAAATATAGAAAATGCAGATGACGATGAGACTATAGGGCAAGTTATAAATGAAATATCATATGTTAAAAATGAATTAATGGATAAGAGGGACTTTAAATCAGAGGTATTAACTAATGATGAATTTATAAAGGTATATAACTTCTATGAAGATTATAAAGCACAAATGAATAAGATAGATTTTGATGACATGTTAATTAAAACATATGAATTATTAAGAAATAATAAGGCAGCTTTAGAGCGTGTTAGAAGTGTTTATAGATATATACTTGTAGATGAGTTTCAGGATATAAATAAAGTTCAATTTGAGGCTTTAAAGTTAATTGCAAATCCTAATAATAATATATTTGTAGTAGGAGATGAAGATCAAAGTATTTATGGATTTAGAGGATCTAGACCAGATTTTTTATTAGAATTTAAAGAATACTTTGGTAATACTAAAAAGGTATTATTAGATATTAACTATAGATCAAAAGGTGAAATAATAGATATAGCAAATAGACTTATAGAAAAAAATACAAATAGATATGAAAAAGTTATAAAATGTGGGCAAGGAAATGGGGCTAAGGTAAATTATATTTCTCCAGAAGATTCAGAAGAAGAAGCAGTATATATAGCAAAGGATATAAAGGAAAAAATACAACAAGATTATACGGAGTATACTGATTTTGCTGTAATATATAGAACTAACATACAATCAAGAGCATTAGTTGATGTATTTATGGATATGAGAATACCTTTTGTAGTTAAAGACTCGATAGTTACTATATATGACCATTGGGCAGCTCAGGATATATTAGCTTATTTAAGAATAGGGGTTAATCCAAATTCAAATAAAGATTGGATTAGAGTTATAAATAAACCATTTAGATATATATCTAGAGATAATTTAAATTTAATAAAGGATGAACCTGATTTTATAAATTCATTGATAAATAAATGTGATTTACATCCAAAACAAGTCAAAACTATAAATGATTTAGATATAGATATAAGTTATGTTAAAGGATTAAATCCTAAAAATGCAATATCCTATATAAGAACAACTCTAGATTATGATAGATATATTTTAGATTACTGTGCTAATAGAAAGATAAAAACAAATGGTCTTATAGAAATATTAAATGAATTAGAAAGTTCAGCTACGAATTTCAAAACTATACAGGAATATTTAGACCATATAGAAAGAGTAAAATCTGAGTTGGTAGAAAATAAAAATAATAAAGAAACAGATGGTGTTATTTTCACAACTATGCATAGTGCAAAGGGACTAGAGTTTAAACATGTTTATATTATAGGTGCAAATGAAGGTACAATACCACATGAAAAATCTTATGAAATAGATGATGAAGAAAAGAAGCATGATCAGATTGAAGAAGAAAGAAGACTCATGTACGTTGCAATAACTAGAGCAGAAGATAATATTTGTATAAGTTCACCTATTAGTAAATATGGTAAAAAAGTTTCAAAATCAAGATTTGTTGAAGATATAAAAGCTCCAACTAAAAAAGAAATGGAGAGTATAAGTGTAGGAGATAAAATATATCATAAAAGATTTAAAGAAGGAACTATATTAGAAAAAAGCGGTGATTCAATAAATATAAGATTTAAAGATGGAGATAGAATTTTAAATTCAAAAGTATGCTTAACTAAAAGAATAATATGGAAAATATAATGTAGGATTAAATATATTTAATTAGAAAACCTCTCTAAGTTTAGAGAGGTTTTTAGTATTTAATAATAGATTCCTTTTTCGAAGAAATCTTTAATTTCATTTAAATTATTAGTTTTCCCAAGAGCTAACATAAGCTTTATTCTAGCTTTTTGACCTGGAAGTTCTCCACCGAATATACATCCGATATTTCTTAAATCTCTACCAGAACCTAAATAACCATAGCTATCGAAAACCCTTCCTGAATGGCATCTAGAAACTATAACAACTGGAATATCTTTTTCTCTAGCATATTGAACACCTTCATACATTTTAGGAGGAATATTACCTCTACCCATTGCTTCGATTATGATACCTTTATAACCGTTATCAGCTGCTAATTTTATAAATTCATCATCCATTCCAATTCCAGATTTAAATAAAGCAACTTTTGTTTCAACTTTATCAGTATCTATTATTGTTCTTTCTTCAGTATTCTTAAATATTACTAATTCATTGCAATCGATTATACCTAATGGCCCTTTACTTAATGGCTTAAAAGTATTTAAAGCTAATGTATCAGTTTTAGTTGCTTCAGAAGCTAATAAAACTTCATTGTTTAAAACTATAAGTACGCCTTTTCCAATAGCTTTATCAGATATAGCTGTACAAACTGCTGCAGATAAATTACTAGGTCCATCATATCCAAGTTCAGAACTACTTCTCATAGCCCCTGTAACTACAACTGGTTTTTGACTAGATATAGTTAAATCTAAGAAATAAGCTGTTTCTTCTAAACTATCAGTACCATGAGTTATTACAGCACCACAAATATCTTCTCTTGAAAGTAAATCGTTAACGTAATGTTTTAATTCTATTAGTTTTTCTGGTGTCATATGAGGTCCAGGTATCTCTGCAAAGTTACATACCTCTATATCTGCAACTTTATCTATATTTGTAACCATTGACATTATTTGCTCACCTGATAAAGCAGGAATTGCTGCACCAATTTCTTTATCAACTTTCATAGAAATGGTACCACCAGTAAATATTATAGCAACTTTTTTCTTGTTCATTATAATATCATCCACCTTTATATTAAAAAATAATTATAACTATTTTATATACATTTACATTTGATTATATCAAATNNNCATTTACATTTGATTATATCAAATATAAGCTATATAAGTCTATATTTAAAAAAATATAAAAAAAAAGAGCTTGGGGAAGCTCTTTTTTCGTTAAATTGACTTCCGTTGTCAATTTAACAATAATGGATATAAAGTCTATCCGTTCAAAAGGGGTATTGGGAATAGAGATTTTAATTAAGGTTATCAGGGGGATAACCATGTATTAATAATAACAAAATTCGACACTAAAATCAATAGTTTTTMTATATATTATTAAAAAATTGAAAAATAAAAAACCTACTTCGCATCCGATCGTGAAGTAGGCTATAAATGAATATAAATTATTCATTTAAAGGGGTATTGGGAATAGAGATTTTACTAAGGTTATCAGGGGGATAACCATGTATTAATAATAACAAAGTTCGACAGGTTAATCAATAGTTTTTTTAAAAAATATAAAAAATATTAAATTTTTTACAATTTATTATTAAATGTATTTACATAGTATAAAAKWTGATATTAAATGCAATATAATAAATATCATTTAATGAATGAGATATTTTTAGTGTATGCATATTGATAAAGTAAATTTTAATATTTTTGATAATTAATATATGAATTTGGTAAAAATAAAATAAATATAAAATGTATATAATAGAAAGTTGGTGCAATGTATGGAGATATATTTAGATAATAGTGCTACTACAAAGCCATACAAAGAAGTTATAGATAAAATGGTTTATGCACTTAGTACAGACTATGCAAATCCATCTTCTTTACATAGAAAAGGTGTAGAAGTTGAAAAACATATAAAAAATATAAGACAAAGTATAGCAAGAACTTTAGGTGCAAAAGATAAAGAGATATATTTTACATCTGGAGGAACTGAATCTAATAATACCATAATAAGAGGTGTAGTTGCTTTAAATAAAAAGAGAAAGAATCATATAATATCTACTACAATAGAACATCCATCAGTATTAAATACTTTAAAAGATTTAGAATCTGAAGGTTGCGAAGTTACATATTTAGAAGTTGATAAAAATGGAAAAATAGATATAGAAGACTTTAAAAAAGCTTTAAAGCCTACAACTTGTTTAGTTACAATAATGCATGTAAATAATGAAGTTGGCTCAATACAGCCAATACAAGAAATAGGTAAATATCTAAAGTCTTTACAGGACAAAGTATACTTACATGTAGATGCTGTTCAATCTTATGGTAAGATAAACTTTAGACCATCAAAATATAATATAGATTTTATGAGTGTAAGTGGTCATAAGCTACATGGACCTAAAGGTATAGGATTTATGTATGTAAAAGAAAATAATAGAATAAAGCCTATACTAACTGGTGGAGGACAAGAAATAGGAATAAGATCAGGAACAGAAAATACACCAGGTATATATGGTTTAGGTGAAGCTGTAAAAATAATAAATGAAGACTTAGATGGAAAAATAGAAAAGATAGAAAAACTAAGAGATCTATTAAAAAATGAAATAATAGAAAATATAGAAGATATAAAAATAAACTCTCCAGAAGATGGTGTATGTCATATACTAAACGTAACTTTCTATGGAATAAAAGGTGAGGTACTTCTTCATTATCTTGAACAAAGAGGTGTGTATGTATCTACTGGATCAGCTTGTTCATCTAAGAAAAAAGGAAGTCATGTACTAAATGCTATGGGACTTACTTCTCAAGAGATAGAAGGAGCTATAAGATTTAGTTTATCTGATTTAAATACAGAAGAAGAAATAAAAGAAGCAGTAAAAATAGTTAATGAATCAGTAAGTGATTTAAGAATGATAATGAGAAGAAGATAATCAATTTAAGAATGACAAAATTAAATTAAGAGGTGAAAAAAATTGTACAATATATTAATTGTTAAGTACGGAGAAATAGGTGTAAAAGGTAAAAATAGATATATATTCGAAAATAAACTTATAAAAAATGTAAAGAATATATTAAAGCCAATAGGAAAATTTAATGTATATAAAGAGTATGGAAGAATATACGTTGATTTAGATGGATATGATTATGAAGAAGTAGTAGAAGAAGTTAGAAAAGTATTCGGTATAGTTGGTGTTTGTCCAGCTGTTAGAGCTGAGAAAGATTATAACTTATTAAAAGAGTTAGCATTAAAAATGCTAGAAGAAAAAATCGAACAAGGATATAAATCTTTCAAAGTTGACTCAAGAAGAGGAGATAAAGACTTTAAATTAACTTCTCAAGAGATGAGTTTAGATATAGGTGGATATTTAGTATCACAAGTAAAGGATAGAATAGCAGTTGATGTTAGAAATCCTGAAGTTAAAATTCATTGTGAATTAAGACAAAATCATGTAATGGCATATAGTGATACAATACCAGGGTATGGAGGATTACCTTTAGGGACTAATGGTAGAGCAATGTCACTTTTATCAGGTGGTATAGATTCACCAGTAGCATCTTGGATGGTAGCAAAAAGAGGTATGGAATTAGAATGTATACATTTCCATAGTTATCCTTTTACTAGTGAAAAGTCACAAGAAAAGGTAAGAGATTTAGCAGAAATATTATCTAAATATTGTGGTAGAGTAAGATTACACAAAGTAAATATGTTAGAAATACAAAAAGCTATAGGTTTAAATTGTAAAGATGAAGAAATGACTATAATTTCAAGAAGATTTATGATGAGAATAGCACAACAAGTTGCAGAAAAAAGACATTGTGATGCATTAGTTACTGGAGAAAGTATAGGACAAGTTGCATCTCAAACAATACAAGGTTTAACTTGTACAAATGCATCAGTGAGTATGCCAGTATTTAGACCACTTATAGCTATGGATAAAACTGAAATAATAGAGATAGCTCAAAAAATAGGAACATTTGAAACATCTATATTACCAGAAGAAGATTGCTGTACAGTATTCTCTCCTAAAAAACCAGTTACAAAACCTAAATTAGATAGAATAGAGAAGTCAGAAAGTAAATTAGATGTGGAAAAATTAATACAAGATGCAATAGATAATATTGAAATTGAAGATATAGAATTTTAATATAAATTTATAGGAAAAGTAATAAAAGACTATCT
>NZ_CP048741.1:2130564-2131598 GCF_018336475.1 Romboutsia sp. 13368 | reverse complement strand
GAGAAGTCAGAAAGTAAATTAGATGTGGAAAAATTAATACAAGATGCAATAGATAATATTGAAATTGAAGATATAGAATTTTAATATAAATTTATAGGAAAAGTAATAAAAGACTATCTTGAATTTAAGATAGTCTTTATTGTTTACTTAGATTTAGTATTAAATACGTTAACACCGAACTTTTCTACTATTTCACTAGCTCTAGCCACATCTTCGCTAGTAGCATCTTCAATATGTTTTAATTCATAATTTAATCCCATACTTTCCCATTTATGAACGCCTATAGAATGATATGGTAAGAATTCAAATCTTTCTACGTTATTAAGTTTAGATACGAATCCACCTAATGCTTCTAAATTCTCTTTAGTATCTGTTATACCTGGAACTAATACGTGTCTTATCCAAACTGGGATATTTCTTTCATCTAAATGTTTAGCTAATTTTAGAGCTTTTTCTACTCCAACACCGGTTAAATTTTTAGATTCTTCTTCTATCATATGTTTTAAATCAAGTAATACAAGGTCTGTATTATCTAATATAGGGTCTATAACATCTATGTTAACAAATCCAGATGTGTCTAGACATGTATGAATATTATTTTTCTTTGCTTTTATAAATAACTCTTTTAAAAACTCAGGTTGTAAAGTTGCTTCACCACCAGATACAGTTATTCCACCACCTGAAGCATTCATATATGATTTATATTTTGAAGCTTGAGCGATTATTTCATCTGTTGTATATTCTGTTCCTGATTTTACATCCCAAGTATCTCTATTGTGACAATACTTACATCTTAATGGACATCCTTGCATAAATAGTATAAATCTTATTCCTGGACCATCTACTGTTCCAAATGTTTCTATTGAATGAACTCTTCCTTTTACCATAATAGTCACCTCTAAGCTGATTTTAATTAATTTATTACAATGTAATATAATATACTGTATACAAAACTATACAATTAAATTATATGATATTACAGATTTTAAGTCTATATAAACTGTTAAGAAATTATTACTTATATATTTTATATA
>NZ_CP048741.1:2120168-2130545 GCF_018336475.1 Romboutsia sp. 13368 | reverse complement strand
ATATAGATTATTTRAAAACTTATATAAGTAAAAATATTATTAAAATGTATTAGAAGAGAAGAGTAGTAAACTATAAAAAACATATTTTGAATAGTAATTTAGAAAGATTGGAATAATAAATATAAAAAAAAGAGAGTGTAAGTTGATGAGACTTACACTCTAAAAAATATATATACTTTGATTATTGATTGTATTAAATCCTACTAGTGAGCGGGAGGTAAGATTTAATTATAAATTTTATTTGAAGTTATAAATTAAGCCATTTTTCCGTGGAATGTTCTGTTTATAACGTCTAATTGTTGTTCCTTAGTTAACTTGATGAAGTTTACAGCGTATCCTGAAACTCTTATAGTTAATTGAGGATATTTTTCTGGATGTTCCATAGCATCTTCTAAAGTAGCTCTATCAAATACGTTAACGTTTAAGTGATGAGCTCCATCTCCGAAGTATCCATCCATCATGCAAGAAAGGTTTCTAACTCTTTCGCTCATGTCTTTTCCTAAAGCACCAGGTACTATAGAGAAAGTATTAGATATACCATCTTGAGAATGCTCGTATGGTAATTTAGCAACAGATGATAATGAAGCTAACGCACCACTATTATCTCTTCCGTGCATTGGGTTTGCTCCTGGAGCGAATGGAGCACCAGCTCTTCTACCACATGGAGTGTTACCAGTTTTCTTACCGTAAACAACGTTTGAAGTTATAGTTAATACTGATTGAGTATGAACTGAATTTCTATAAGTTTTGTTCTTTCTTATTTTGTTCATCATAGACTCAACTAAGTAGCAAGCTATTTCGTCAACTCTATCATCGTTGTTTCCGTATTTTGGATAGTCTCCTTCTATTTCGAAGTCAACAGCTATACCAGCTTCGTTTCTTATAGTTTTAACTTTAGCATGTTTTATAGCAGATAATGAGTCAGCAGCAACTGATAAACCAGCTATACCACAAGCCATAGTTCTGAATACATCTCTGTCATGTAAAGCCATTTCTAATGCTTCATAAGAGTACTTATCATGCATGTAGTGGATTACGTTTAATGTATTTACGTATAAGTTAGCTAACCAATCAGTGAATGGTTCGAATCTTGCCATTACTTCATCGTAATCTAAGTATTCAGAAGTTATTGGTTCGAATCTTGGTCCTACTTGAGCACCTGATTTTTCATCAACCCCACCGTTTATAGCGTATAATAATGTTTTAGCTAAGTTAACTCTAGCACCGAAGAATTGCATTTGCTTACCAACTCTCATTGCAGATACACAACAAGCTATAGCGTAGTCATCTCCCCAGTAAGGTCTCATTAAGTCGTCGTTTTCATATTGAACTGAACTTGTATCTATAGATACTTTAGAACAGAAGTCTTTGAATCCTTGTGGGAAATCTTTAGACCAAAGTACTGTTAAGTTTGGTTCTGGAGATGGTCCTATAGTGTAAAGAGTATTTAAAACCCTGAATGAAGTTTTAGTTACTAATGTTCTACCATCTATACCTTGTCCACCTATAGATTCTGTTACCCAAGTTGGGTCTCCTGAGAATAATTCATTGTAATCTGGAGTTCTTAAGAATTTAACCATTCTTAATTTCATAACGAAGTGGTCCATTAATTCTTGAACTTCTTCTTCAGTTATAGTACCAGCAGCTAAATCTCTTTCGAAGTATATATCTAAGAAAGTAGAAGTTCTACCTATTGACATAGCAGCACCATTTTGATCTTTTATAGCTGCTAAGTAAGCGAAGTATAACCATTGTACAGCTTCTCTTGAGTTAGTAGCTGGTCCAGATATATCGAATCCGTAAGATTCAGCCATTCTCTTTAATGCTTTTAAAGCTTTTATTTGATCAGATATTTCTTCTCTTAATCTTATTACATCTTCATCTATGCAAGAAACTTCTAAAGATAATTTTTGTTGTTCCTTATCTTCTATTAATCTATCAACACCGTATAAAGCAACTCTTCTGTAGTCCCCTATTATTCTACCTCTTCCGTAAGCATCTGGAAGACCAGTTATTATACCAGATTTTCTAGCAGCTCTCATTTCTGAAGTATAAGCATCGAAAACTCCTTGGTTATGAGTCTTTCTGTACTTAGTGAATATTTCACTTACTTCTGGATCACATTTGAATCCGTAAGCTTCACAAGCAGACTCAACCATTCTTATACCACCTTCTGGCATTATAGCTCTCTTTAAAGGTGCATCAGTTTGTAAACCTACTACAGTTTCCTTATCTTTATTTATATATCCAGGTGCATAAGCATCTATAGCAGATACTGTTTTAGTATCAACATCTAGAGTACCACCATTTTCTCTTTCCTTTTTGAATAATTCCATTACTTCATCCCATAATTGCTTAGTGTTTTCAGTTGCACCAGCTAAGAAAGAGTCATCTCCTTCATATGGAGTGTAGTTTGCTTGAATGAACCCTCTAACATCTATTTCTTTAGTCCATTTACCTTCTTTAAATCCTTGCCATGCTTTCATTTGAATAGCCTCCTATAAGTTAAGGTTTTAAATTTTTTTATTTTTGTTTGTTATATTTATATTAAATCTAGCTAGATAATTTTTAACAATATAATAATAACATATGATTAGTATTTTGTATACAAGAAAATATATTCGAAAAATTAGTTATTTTGTCGTTATAGTCGTAATATATGTAAGTTATTGTATATTTTCAAACCTTATTGTTTTTTTATTATTTTATTATATTGTATATGCAAATGTATAAAAATAATAGCATATATATGATCACTCTGAATATCTATTAATATAAGGGGGTGTTTGTATATGATTGGTAAAATAATACTATTTTTTATCGGATTTTTCTTAATTACAAAAGGGGCTGATATATTTATAAACTGCACAGTAGATATAGGAAAGAAAACTAATATATCAGAAATTATATTAGGTGCTACTATAGTAAGTTTTGCTACTACATTGCCTGAACTTACAGTGTCATTATTTGCATCTTTAGATGGACATACTACCATGAGTTTGGGAAATGCAGTTGGATCAATTATTTGTAATACAGGATTAATTTTAGGTTTAGTAGCATTTATAAGTCCTTTTAAAGTTGATAAGAATATGTTTTTGTCTAAGTCAGTATTGTTATTAGTTTGTGTCGTATTATTACTTTTATTAGGAATAGATAAGAATATAACAAAATTAGATTCAATACCACTTTTACTTATGCTTGTAATATATATGTATTCAAATTATAAAAGTGTAGGAGGAGATAGTAGTAAATCTAAGAGTAATAATTTATCTAAAGCTAAAAGTAATAATAGCTTAGGTGAATGGTCAAAGGTAGTTTTACTTTTTGCTTTAGGTTTAATTATGATGGTTATAGGCTCAAGATTATTAGTAGATAATGGTGTAATAATAGCAGAATGGATTGGTGTACCTCAAGGAGTAATAAGTCTTACAGTTATAGCACTTGGAACATCTTTACCAGAATTAGTATCATCGCTAACTGCGATAAAGAAAAATCATCATGCAATATCTGTTGGAAATGTATTAGGTGCAAACATACTAAATATAGTATCTGTAATAGGAATATCTTCTATACCAAATGATATACCTATATTATCTCAAAATATGAATATAGATTTTCCTTTTATGATATTATTACTACTTACATTAATATTACCAACTATTAAGAATAATAAATTGTATAGACTACAAGGTTTAATAATGCTGACTATTTACTTAATATATATAGGAACTTTATAACATGTAAATAGGTAAGAAATATATTTTATATCATCCTGAATATTATACATATGAGAAGGGTAAAATATTAATTGCATATTATCTCAAATAAATATATAATGGATAGGTTAGATAAACTGATAACGGAAAGGAAACAACATATGAATATAATAAAATTTGAAGACTTACCAATAAGTGATGATATAAAAAGAGCTGTAATAGAAATGGGATTTGAAGAACCATCTCCGATACAATCACAGTCTATACCTGTGATTTTATCGGGTAAAGATGTTATAGGACAAGCTCAAACAGGTACGGGAAAAACAGCGGCATTCAGTATACCAGTATTAGAAATGATAAATCCTGAAGAGAAAAATTTACAAGCAGTAGTTCTTTGTCCGACTAGAGAACTTGCAATACAAGTTTCAACTGAAATAAGAAAAATAGGTAAATATATGCACGGAATAAAAAGTTTACCTGTATATGGTGGACAGCCAATAGAAAGACAAATAAAGGCATTAAAGGGTGGAGTTCAAATAGTAATAGGTACTCCAGGACGTGTTATAGACCATATAAACCGTAAAACATTAAAAATGGATAATGTAAAAATGGTTATATTAGATGAAGCTGATGAAATGTTAGATATGGGATTCAGAGAAGATATAGAGATGATTCTAAGTAAAACTCCAGAAGAAAGACAAACTACTTTCTTCTCAGCTACTATGCCAAAAGGTATATTAGAGTTAACTAAAAAATATCAAAAAGATCCAGAACATATAAAAGTTGTTAGAAAAGAACTTACAGTTCCTAACATAAAGCAATATTATATAGAAACAAGATCGGCTAATAAATTAGAAGTATTAAGTAGATTAATAGATGTATATAATCCTAAATTATCTGTAGTTTTCTGTAATACTAAAAAAGGTGCAGATGAATTAGTTAGTGATTTACAAGCAAGAGGATACTTTGCAGATGCATTACACGGTGACTTAAAGCAAACACAAAGAGATATAGTAATGGATAAGTTCAGAAATGGAACAATAGATATACTAGTAGCTACAGATGTTGCAGCTAGAGGTATAGATGTTGATGATGTTGAAGCTGTATTTAACTACGATTTACCACAAGATGAAGAGTACTATGTACACAGAATCGGTAGAACTGGTAGAGCAGGTAGAAGTGGTATATCATTCTCATTCGTATTTGGAAAAGAAATGAGAAAAATGAGAGATATAGAAAGATATACTAAAACTAAATTAGTTAAGCATGATATACCATCAGTTGCTGATGTTGAAGAAAAGAAAGTAAGTACATTCTTTAATCAAGTTAAAGAGGTTGTAGAAGCAGGTCATCTAACTAAGCAAATACAATGGTTAGAAAACTTCTGTTCAGAATCAGAAACTGAGTATGGTGTAGTTGATATAGCAGCGGCTCTTTTAAAGATAGCTTTAGGTGATGAAGAGAAGCAAGAAATAGTTGAAGAGCCATCAAGAAATCGTAGAGAAGGACGTTCAAAGTCTAAAGATACTGGAGCTAGAGAAGGTATGATAAGACTATTTATAAATGTTGGTAGAAATCAAAGAGTTCAAGCTAAAGATATATTAGGAGCTATAGCTGGAGAAGTTGGAATACCTGGTAAATTAGTTGGAACAATAGATATATATGACAAATATACTTTCGTTGAAGTACCTAAGCAAAATGCTAAAAAGGTATTAGAAAAAATGAAAGATATAAAAATAAAAGGAAATAAGATAAATATAGAAAGAGCTAACAGAAAAAGAAAATAATTAATTTATAGGAGTATTGTAGATATTACATATTAATTGTTGGATTGAAATCTAATAATTAAATTGTAGTACATGCAATAATACTTATGGATGATAGAGAAATATGGTAATTAAATCTTATTAATCTTAACTTAATATGGTAGAGATATATCTAATATGAGTATTCAAATAACAGATAAGAAGTTTTTTAAGACACAATAAAACAAAAGTAGTTAAATTTTATTGAAGGATAATATTTAATACTATAGAATTCATAATATATTAACACTTTATATAATATAGGGGGAAAATACTAATGATAAGATGTTCTTTAGAAGAAAAAAATTTAGTTATAGAATTTTTAGCTAGTGAACTGGACCATCATATAACTAATGAAGTTAGAGATAAAATAGATATTATATTAGATTCTAAATCAGTTAAAAATATAGTATTTGATTTTAAAAATATTAGATTTATGGATTCATCAGGTATAGGTGTAATTATAGGTAGATACAAAAAAATTTCCAATGAAGGTGGAAAAGTATCAGTAGTAAATGTAAATGATAGAGTAAAAAAAATATTTAACTTATCAGGTATGAATAAAATAATAAACATCTACGATACATATGAAGAAGTAGCAAGTTCTTTGTAAGGGGGAATATATTATGAATAATATTATGGAAGTGAAATTTTCTGCCAAATCTGAAAATGAAAGTTTAGCAAGAGTTATAGTTGCATCTTTTGCAGCTAAGCTAGATCCAACATTAGATGAAATAGCGGATATAAAAACTGCTGTATCAGAGGCTGTTACCAATTCTATTATACATGGGTATGATGAAGATGAATCAAAATTTGTATATTTAAGATGTGAGATACATAATAACACTATAAAAGTAGTAATAGAAGATAGAGGACATGGAATAGAAGATATTTCAATGGCTATGCAACCACTTTATACATCAAAGCCAGAACTTGAAAGGTCAGGTATGGGGTTTACTGTAATGGAAAGTTTTATGGATGATGTAACGGTAAGTTCAATAAAAGATGAAGGAACAAAAATAGTTATGACAAAAAATATAAACTTGCCTGAATAAAGACCAAAAAGAATAGAGGTTTTATTATGGGGATAACTGCAAAAAAACAAGAAAAAAAAGCATTACTTAGCCATGAAGAAACTCTTGAACTTATTGAAAAAGTTCAAAATAATGGTGATGAAAGGGCTAAGGAGATATTAATAGAAAATAATTTAGGCCTAGTTAGAAGTGTTGTGTCAAAATTTTTAAACATAGGCTATGATAGAGATGATTTATTCCAATTAGGGTCAATAGGTTTAATTAAAGCTATATATAAATTTGATTCAAGATTTAATGTAAAATTCTCTACATATGCAGTTCCTATGATACTAGGTGAAATAAAAAGGTATTTAAGAGATGATGGTATGGTAAAAGTATCTAGGTCTCTAAAGCAAATAGCAATAAAAGCAAAAACTACAAGTGAGGCTTTAAGTAAAAAGTTAGGTAGAGAACCAAGTATAGAAGAATTAGCAAAAGAATTAGATGTAGAAAAGGAAGATTTAGTAATGGCAATGGAGTCTAATTTTTCTGTTGAATACTTACATGGGGTAATACATGAGGAAGAAGGTTCTCCAATATGTCTAATAGATAAAATAAGTCAAAAGGGTGAAAGTGAAGAAGAAAAAGTTGTAGAAAATCTCTTACTTAAAGAAGTACTTGGAAAACTAGAAAAAAGAGAAAGACAAATAATAATGTTAAGATATTTTGAAGATAGAACTCAAAGTGAAATTGGAGAATTATTAAATATATCCCAAGTTCAGGTTTCTAGAATCGAGAAGAAAGTATTGTCAAAATTAAAATCATATATTAGTTAACTAAGATAAATCCTTAATTTATATTTAGATTAAGGGTTTATTTTTTTTTGTTTAAGAAATAATAAATAAAAGGGAGGTTTTATATGGAAGATATTTACTTAATACCTATAAGGTTAAATCCATTTAACTTTACTACAAAAAAGATTTACTTAAAAGATATTTATTATATATATCCAAAAGAGTATGAACAAGAAATAGGAAATATATGTATAAGAAATTATGAAAACCAAAATTCAAATTATGATGTTATACATATAGGTGAAGTGATTGATAAAGTAAAGAAAAAGATATCTACTGCTCATATAACATTTTTGAAAACTGATGATGTAATAATATTTTTCAATAGCAATAAAAAAGATAGAACCAAATATTTAAGGGTTTTGTTGGTATCTATAGTTGTTCTCATGGGGTCTATAATGGGAATAATGAATTTTCATGCAGATGTAAATATGATACATTCTCAAAGTACTATGGTTAATGCACTAACTAAAAATCCTAAGAAGTATTTACCTTATTTTCAAATACCATATTCAATAGGCATAGGATTAGGAGTTGCACTTTTTTTTAATAAGTTTATTCCTACTTATGCTAAAAATGAACCTAGCCCTTTGGATTTAAAAATGAAATCTTTAAATAAAGAAATTGAAAATGAGCTTAGAAATACTAAGTAAGAGGCTTAAAATTGAAATTATTTTTAATAGTATTTGGGTTATCATCTGGAATAATGGTAGGTGCAGGCGTGATTGCACTATTAATATTAGTTGGAATAATACCACGAATGGCCCAGATAAGTAATACAAGGTCATTTATAAACTTTTATGAAAAGATAATAGTTATAGGTGCTTTATTAGGGTCTTTAATATCTATTCAAAATATAAGCATATCAATAGGTAAAATAGGGGTATTAATACTAGGACTTTCATATGGAATATTTATAGGATTTTTAAGTTCAGGACTAACTGAAATACTAGATTACATACCAATAGTATCAAGGCGATTAAAAATACCAACTTTATATTTAAAATATATAATAATATCTTTATTAATAGGCAAAATTATAGGAGCTATCATAGGATGGAGAATAATAGAAGGAGGATGAAAACTTGGGTAAAAATTATAAAAAATATGTAGATGAAATTAGCCCTAAACCAACCTATTTAAAAAACTATACATTAGCATTTATAGTTGGTGGAATCATTTGTGTAATAGGACAGATAATAAATGATTTATATTCAAAAATTGGTAATTTAGATAAGCTATCAGCAGGAACAGCAACTTCTATGACACTAATATTTATAGGTGCTCTTTTAACTGGATTAGGAGTATACGATTTAATAGGAAAGAGAGCAGGAGCTGGATCAATAGTTCCAATAACAGGATTTGCTAATTCTATAGTATCTCCAGCTATGGAGTTTAAAAGAGAAGGTTTTGTTTTAGGTGTTGGAGCTAATTTATTTAAAATTGCAGGACCAGTATTAGTGTATGGAATAGGATCGTCTATTATATGTGGATTTTTCTATTATATTTTTACTCTTATAAAATAAGGAGATGAAAATATGGCAAATAAAAGAGTAGGAAAAAGAACTGTAAAATTACAAAATAATCCAACGATAATATCAGCAGCATCTATAGTAGGACCTAAGGAAGGTGATGGACCTTTAAAAGATTATTTTGATATTATTTTAGATGATGATTTATATGGAGAAAAGTCATGGGAATTGGCTGAAAGTAAGATGGTTCAAACAGCTATGCAAGTTGCAGTTAAAAAGGCAGGTAAAAAACTCGAGGAGGTAAATTATCTTTTAGGTGGGGATTTAATAAATCAAATACTACCAGCATCATTTGCAGCAAGAGAACTTGGCATACCATTTTTTGGTATATATGGTGCTTGTTCAACGATGGCTGAAGGAATGTGTTTAAATGCAATGCTTATTGATGGTGGATTTGCAGATTTAGTACTATCGGGCACATCAAGTCATTACTGTACAGCTGAGAGGCAATTTAGATTTCCTTTAGAGTTAGGAAATCAAAAACCAATGACAGCGCAATGGACTGTAACTGGTGCAGGGTCAGTATTAATAGCTCCAAATGAAAAAGGTCCTAAAATAAGATATATAACCGTTGGAAAAGTAATAGATGAAGGTATCGATGATGGAAATAATATGGGAGCCGCTATGGCACCAGCAGCTATAGATACAATATATTCATATTTTAATGATACAAAGGATGACCCAAATAGTTTTGATATAATTGCAACTGGAGATTTAGGAACATTAGGAAAACAAATAACAGAAGATTTTCTAAAGAAAAAGGGCATTGATATATCAAATGTTTATACAGACTGTGGTATAGAGATGTTTAATTTAGAAAAACAAGATGTACATTGTGGAGGTAGTGGATGTGGATGTTCTGCAACTGTATTTGCAGGATATATTTATCAAAAATTATTAAAAAAAGAGTTTAATAAAGTAATGCTAGTGTCTACAGGTGCTTTATTATCTCCAACTAGTACACTGCAAAAACAAACAATACCATGTGTTGCACATGCTGTAGTTATTGAAAATGATTAGGGGGTGGATGAATTTGTTATTAGATTATATAAAAGTATTTTTTGTAGGAGGAATTATTTGTTTAATTGCACAAATACTGATGGATTATTTTAAAATGCAGTCACCATATGTATTGGTTAGCTATGTTACAATTGGTGTAATTTTAAGCTTTTTAGGTATTTATGAACCTATTGTTGAGTTTGGAGGTTCTGGTGCAACGGTACCTATAATAGGATTTGGTCATACATTAGCTAAAGGTACTAAAATGGCAATAGATAAAGATGGACTACTTGGTGTTTTTACAGGAGGTTTAACAGCATGTGGTGGAGGTATAGCTGCAGCAATATTCTTTGGATATATTATGGCAGTTGTATTTACACCAAAAGCAAAACCTTAAAACTATATAAATATTAATAACTTAAAATAAAAGTATTATTAAAAATAAATTACAATTTAAT